>NZ_JBKOTT010000040.1:0-7568 GCF_049737895.1 Streptococcus sp. CL8.13
TGCATACCTCTTCTGGATTCCATTGACAACTCTTGTCTTGGTATCCTTATCCCTTTTCGTAGTTGGTCAAAACTTAGCGGATGCTAGTGATCCACGTACACATAGATAGGAGTAGAAATGACAAAAGAAAAAAATGTAATTTTGACTGCTCGCGATATTGTCGTGGAATTTGACGTTCGTGACAAAGTATTGACAGCCATTCGCGGCGTTTCCCTTGAACTAGTTGAAGGAGAAGTATTAGCCTTGGTAGGTGAGTCAGGATCAGGAAAATCTGTTTTGACAAAGACTTTCACAGGTATGCTTGAAGAAAATGGTCGCATTGCCCAAGGTAGCATTGACTACCGTGGTCAAGATTTGACAGCTTTATCTTCTCACAAGGATTGGGAACAAATTCGTGGCGCTAAGATTGCGACTATCTTCCAAGATCCAATGACTAGTTTGGACCCAATTAAAACAATTGGTAGTCAGATTACAGAAGTTATTGTAAAACACCAAGGAAAAACAGCTAAAGAAGCGAAAGAATTGGCCATTGACTACATGAATAAGGTTGGGATTCCAGATGCAGATAGACGTTTTGATGAATACCCATTCCAATATTCTGGAGGAATGCGTCAACGTATCGTTATTGCGATTGCTCTTGCCTGCCGACCTGATGTCTTGATTTGTGATGAGCCAACGACTGCCTTGGATGTGACCATCCAAGCTCAGATTATTGATTTGTTGAAATCTTTACAAAACGAGTACCATTTCACAACAATCTTTATCACCCACGACCTTGGTGTGGTGGCAAGTATTGCAGATAAGGTAGCGGTTATGTATGCAGGAGAAATCGTTGAGTATGGAACTGTTGAGGAAGTCTTCTATGACCCTCGCCATCCATATACATGGAGTCTCTTGTCTAGCTTGCCTCAGCTTGCTGATGATAAAGGGGATCTTTACTCAATCCCAGGAACACCTCCGTCACTTTATACTGACCTGAAAGGGGATGCCTTTGCCTTGCGTTCTGACTATGCAATGCAAATTGACTTCGAACAAAAAGCTCCTCAATTCTCAGTATCAGAGACACATTGGGCTAAAACTTGGCTACTTCATGAGGATGCTCCAAAAGTAGAAAAACCAGCTGTGATTGCAAATCTCCATGATAAGATTCGTGAAAAAATGGGATTTGCCCATCTGGCTGACTAGGAGGAAGGAAATGTCTGAAAAATTAGTAGAAATCAAAGATTTAGAAATTTCCTTCGGTGAAGGAAGTAAGAAGTTTGTCGCAGTTAAAAATGCTAACTTCTTTATCAACAAGGGAGAAACTTTCTCGCTTGTAGGTGAGTCAGGTAGTGGGAAAACAACTATTGGTCGTGCCATCATCGGTCTTAATGATACAAGTAATGGGGATATCATTTTTGATGGTCAAAAGATTAATGGTAAGAAATCGCGTGAACAAGCTGCAGAATTGATTCGTCGTATCCAGATGATTTTTCAAGATCCTGCCGCAAGTTTGAATGAACGTGCGACTGTTGATTATATTATTTCTGAAGGTCTTTACAATCATCATCTGTTCAAGGATGAAGAAGAACGTAAAGAGAAAGTTAAAAATATTATCCGTGAAGTGGGGCTTCTTGCTGAGCACTTGACTCGTTACCCTCATGAATTCTCAGGTGGTCAACGTCAACGTATCGGTATTGCCCGTGCCTTGGTCATGCAACCAGACTTTGTTATTGCGGATGAGCCCATTTCAGCCTTGGACGTTTCTGTGCGTGCTCAAGTCTTGAACTTGCTCAAAAAATTCCAAAAAGAACTTGGTTTGACCTATCTCTTCATCGCCCATGACTTGTCTGTCGTTCGCTTTATTTCAGATCGTATCGCAGTTATTTACAAGGGTGTTATTGTAGAGGTTGCAGAAACAGAAGAATTGTTTAACAATCCAATTCATCCATATACTCAAGCCTTGCTTTCAGCGGTACCAATCCCAGATCCAATCTTGGAACGTAAGAAGGTCTTGAAGGTTTACGACCCAAGTCAACACGACTATGAGACTGATAAGCCATCTATGGTAGAAATCCGTCCAGGTCACTATGTTTGGGCTAACCAAGCCGAATTAGCGCGTTACCAACAAGGGTTAAACTAATAATGGTTTTATAATTTCCATATCAATTTTTATGGGAATTATAAACCTTTTTTTGTTGGACTGATTTGAAAAAATCTTTGAAAGTATCCTGAAAGAATTTTCGAAAAATTTTAAAAAATTCTGAAATATTCTTGACAGCTGATGAAAAAGGTGGTAAGATAGGAAACATCAAAAAAGAAAGCAGAAAAAGAAATGAATAAGAGACAAGCTGTAACGATGAATCAAAACTTTTACTTTAGCTACTTTAGATAGTGTTTGTAGACATGTCACCATGGATGCAAACAGTTCAAGCAATTTGTTTGTATCTATGTGGCTAAGATTTTTGATTGTGGTCCATATAGATGAATATCTAAATGGACTAGCTAAGTTGTAACTTGTTAGCTTATTTCAAGCATCCGTTTAGATATTATCTAGGCGGTTTTTTGTTTTATCTTTTCTGAGAAGGAGTTTCATTATGAAAGTTGTTCGAAAATTACTAGCCCCTCTCTTGGTAGTGGGGATTCTCTTGACCTCTCTGATTAGTTTGCATCAGTTGAAGGCAGATAAGAAAAAAGATGTGTTTCGTATCGGTATTTCGCAATTTATTACCCACCAGTCCTTAGACGCTACTAGAGAAGGGTTTGTGGATGAGCTTGCCAAGCAAGGCTATGCTGAAGGGAAAAATATCGAGATTGATTTGCAAAATGCACAGGGAGAACAACGAAACCTAAAAACGATTTCCCAGCAACTAGCAGAATCTAGTGATGTCGTTCTAGCTATCGCAACGCCTTCTGCTCAGAGCTTGGCTAATACAACACAAACGACACCGGTTATCTTTTCAGCTGTAACAGACCCTGTCAGTGCCAAGTTGGTAGAGTCAAGAGAGCATCCTGGGGGCAATGTAACTGGAACAAGTGATCAGTCATCAGATGCTATCTCAACCCAAATCAATTTGATAAAGAAAGTGTTGCCAAAAGCTAAAACAATTGGAATCCTCTATACTCAGAGCGAGCCAAACTCAGTTGTCCAAAAGGATGAAGCTAAGCGACTTCTGGAAGAAAAAGGCTTTACCGTTGTTGAAAAAACAATCTTGGACAGTAACAATGTCAAAGCGGCAGCAGAGAGTTTGATGGCAGAAGTGGATATGGTTTTTGTACCAACGGACAATATCATTTCGTCAACCATGGAAACAGTTAAGCAGGTTTCTATTAAACACAAGGTTCCAGTATTCGGTGGCTCAACGGAAATGATTGCGGTTGGTGGTTTGTATAACTACGGTACCAATTATGAAGAATTGGGACGGCAGACAGCCCGCATGTTGATTCGTGTCTTAAAAGGTGAGAAACCAGAAAATATAGCAGTTGAGTTGCCTGAAAAACTGGAATTGCATACCAATCAAGAAATGGCAGATGCACTAGGAATTGATATTAGTAAGTTGGAAAGCAAGGAATAGGGAGGTTTAAGATGAGTTTTGTATTATCTAGTTTATCAGAAGGTTTGTTGTGGTCGATTATGGCCATTGGAGTTTACTTGACTTTCCGTATTTTGGATATTGCGGATATGACTGCTGAAGGAGCCTTTCCTTTGGGGGCAGCTGTCGTTGTATCGCAGATACAGGCAGGGACAAATCCTTGGATTGCGACCTTACTTGCTTTGCTGGCAGGTATGGTAGCTGGTCTTGTATCAGGAATGCTCCACACCAAGATGAAAATCCCAGCTCTCTTGACAGGGATTGTGACCTTGACAGGGCTTTATTCAATCAATATTAAAATCATGGGCAGTGTGCCCAACCTTTCCTTGGGAGATTCTTCAACTGTCTTTAAACAATTGGCGAGCTTGGGGCTGACAAATGAAGAAGCTGTTTTCTCATTCAGTTTGGCCTGTCTCCTACTTGTTTGTTTGGTCTTGACTCTTTTGATGAAAACGGAGATTGGATTGGTCTTGCGTTCGACTGGGGACAATATTCCGATGAGTGAGGCTAATGGGGTCAATGTAGACACCATGAAGATTGTTGGTTACATGATTTCAAATGGTTTGATTGCCCTGTGTGGTTCCTTGTTCGCTCAAAATGATGGATTTTCAGACGTAACCTCTGGGACAGGAACCATCGTTGTTGGTTTGAGTGCAGTTATTATTGCAGAAGTTTTGATACACGACTTGACCATTGGAGGTCGCTTGTTATCTATCGGAATCGGTGCCATTGTTTACCGTTTGATTATTTTAAATATCTATGAAATTCCAAATCTAGATCAAAACCTGGTACGTCTCTTTAATGCAATCTTGCTAGCCTTAGTGTTATTTGCACCAGAACTGCAAAAGAGATTAAAGATTCGTGGTTTGAAACTGAGAAATGAATAGGAGGAGAAAGTTATGGCAAGTTTGTTAACACTTGAAAATATTCACAAAACCTTTGAAGCAGGGACGGTCAATGAGAACCATGTCCTCAAAGGATTAGACTTAGAGGTTGAAGAGGGAGATTTTATCTCTGTGATTGGTGGAAATGGAGCAGGGAAATCCACTTTGATGAATATCTTGGCTGGCAATCTATCGGTGGATGAAGGGGACCTTTTATTGGCAGGCAAATCCATTAAAAATCTTAGTGTAAGAAAGAGAGCCAAGGATATTGCCCGTGTTTTTCAAGATCCTAAGATGGGAACAGCTTCTCGTTTGACGATTGAGGAGAATATGGCTATTGCCTTGAGACGTGGGCAGAAGAGAGGGCTTGGTTGGGGCGTGAAGGAGAAGGAGAGAATCCAGTTCCAAGAGGCCTTGAAAGAGTTGAATATTGGCCTTGAAAATCGCTTGAAAGTGGATACCCAATACCTTTCAGGAGGACAAAGACAGGCCTTGACCCTAGTCATGGCAGCTCTGGTGAAACCTAAACTTTTGCTTTTGGATGAACACACTGCGGCGCTTGATCCGAAAACGAGTCAAATGGTGATGGACTTGACGCAAAAGATTGTGGAACACCATCAGTTGACGACTTTGATGATTACCCACGATATGAACCATGCGATTGAGTACGGCAATCGTATCATTATGCTCTATCAGGGTAAGATAGTGGTGGATGTCAAGGGAGAGGAGAAAAAGCATCTGACGGTTGAAAATCTCATGCATCTCTTCCAGAAAAATAGTGGTCAAAGTCTGGTCAGTGATGAATTGGTTTTGGGATAAAGAAAAAGGCTGAGATCTGGTGTCTCAGTCTTTTATTAGTATAAATGGATAGGCAGAAATATGAAATTAATACTCTTCGAAAATCTCTTCAAACCGTGTCAGCTCTATCTGCAACCTCAAAACAGTGTTTTGAGCAACCTGCGGCTAGCGTCCTAGTTTACTCTTTGATTTTCATTGAGTATAAACTCAGTAAGGAGCCCTCTTTTGCAGAAAAGCAGGGTTCTTTTTGCTATTTATTCCATCCCTGAAAGCGTAAAACAAACTAGTCAGGGTGGCTAGTTTGTGGTATAATGAAAGAGACTCAAAAAGAAACAGGAGAAAAATGATGGATTTACTTTTAGCAATTGTATTGATTGTGCTAGCTTTTCTAGGAGGAGCTCTTGGAGGAATGTACTTGGTTCGTAAGCAAATTGAAAAAGAATTCGCTGACAACCCACGTTTGAATGCTGAAGCAGTTCGTACTCTTTTGAGTGCAAATGGTCAAAAACCAAGCGAAGCTAAGGTACAACAAGTTTACCACCAAATCATCCGCCAACAAAAGGCAGCCCTTGCTAACAATAAAAAGAAAAAATAAATAAGGAAAAGTCTGGGATGAAAGTTCCAGACTTCTCACTATGTTGGCTATGGTTTTAGGGATGAGACTTTTTCCTTGCATTCTATTGATATTTGATTATGATTAAGAGAGATAGTTGTTGATTAGGATGTCATTCAGTTCATAAGGATCAATAATCATAATGAACTATCAATCAGAAAAAAGACTAGAAAGAAGACTGTATGGATAATCGACCAATTGGTTTTTTGGATTCGGGTGTCGGGGGCTTGACCGTTGTGCGCGAGCTCATGCGCCAACTTCCCCATGAAGAAATCGTCTATATTGGAGATTCGGCACGCGCGCCTTACGGGCCCCGTCCTGCTGAGCAAATTCGTGAATATACTTGGCAGTTGGTCAACTTTCTTTTGACCAAGGATGTCAAAATGATTGTCATTGCTTGTAATACAGCGACTGCGGTCGTCTGGGAAGAAATCAAGGCTCAACTAGATATTCCTGTCCTAGGTGTAATTTTGCCAGGAGCTTCGGCAGCCATCAAGTCCAGCCAAGGTGGGAAAATCGGAGTCATTGGAACGCCTATGACGGTACAATCTGACATCTACCGACAGAAAATCAATGATCTGGATCCGGACTTACAGGTGGAGAGTTTGGCCTGTCCCAAGTTTGCTCCCTTGGTGGAGTCTGGGGCTCTGTCAACCAGTGTCACTAAGAAAGTAGTTTATGAAACCCTACGTCCCTTGGTTGGAAAGGTGGATAGCCTGATTTTGGGTTGTACCCATTATCCACTCCTCAGACCCATTATTCAAAATGTCATGGGACCCAAGGTTCAGCTCATCGATAGTGGGGCAGAGTGCGTACGGGATATCTCAGTCTTACTTAATTATTTTGAAATCAATCGTGGTCGCGATGCCGGACCACTCCATCACCGTTTTTACACAACAGCCAGCAGCCAAAGTTTTGCACAAATTGGTGAAGAATGGCTTGAAAAAGAGATTCATGTGGAGCATGTAGAATTATGACAAATAAAATTTATGAATACAAGGATGACCAGGACTGGTATGTCGGGTCCTATGCTATTTTTGGTGGCGTCCGGACGTTGACTGATGAAGACTTGGATTTCCCTCTGGTTGGATTGGCCAAAATCTTTCGAGACGAGGAACGAGGTTTCCCGATTTCAGTTGCTGTTTTACGCTATGGTTCTCGCTACCGTTTATTGTCTTTTGTGGTAGATATCCTCAACCAAGAAATGGGACGTAACTTGGAAGTCATTCAACGTCAAGGGGCCCTGCTCTTGGTTGAAAATGGGCAACTCTTGTATGTGGAATTGCCTAAAGAAGGGGTCAATGTTCACGACTTCTTTGAGACAAACAAGGTTAGAGAAACCTTGTTGATTGCGACTCGTAACGAGGGCAAGACCAAGGAATTTCGAGCTATCTTTGACAAGTTAGGATACGATGTGGAAAATCTTAATGACTATCCTGACTTACCTGAAGTAGCAGAAACAGGCATGACCTTCGAAGAAAACGCCCGCCTCAAGGCAGAAACTATTTCTCAATTAACGGGCAAGATGGTTTTGGCAGATGACTCAGGTCTCAAAGTCGATGTCCTTGGTGGCTTGCCAGGTGTCTGGTCAGCTCGTTTCGCAGGTGTGGGAGCTACTGACCGTGAAAACAATGCCAAACTCTTGCACGAATTGGCCATGGTCTTTGAACTCAAGGACCGCTCGGCTCAATTCCATACAAC
>NZ_JBKOTT010000041.1:0-7314 GCF_049737895.1 Streptococcus sp. CL8.13
TCGTTTGATATCTTGTTTAGTATTTTAGCATAGGCAAAAGTACTTGTCAAGAAAAAATCCAATATTTTCTGAAAATTTCTTCAGTAGAGAATATTTTGCTAATTGAAAGTTCTTGAAAATTCTTGAAATGTTTCATTTTTTAATAGTTAAATTCCAGCTTGTTTCTATCAATTCCAGTACTTCTTCATCTGATAAAGTATCATCAAGGGACACACTAATCCAGTAGCGTTTGTTCATATGAAAGGCTGAATAAATTCCCTTTTTTGAAAGTAAGTCAGCTACTTGGTCATGTTTGAGGTTGACTGCTTCCACCTGTCCTTCTCTGCCCTTTTCCAGCTTATCCCAAGAGATTTTCATCAAGACGGCATACCACTTTTTATTGCCTTCGTGTCTTAACACTGCCGTATCAGGCGATTTCTCCCACAAATACTCCAACTGATTACCATACTGTTCCTGAACTTGAGTCATGATTCGCTTGGTCTGAGGACAGATAAAATCCTGCACATCAAAACAAGCCTTACGAATATGGTAAAGAGTCTCCAGACAAGCTTCACGGACATTTCCGACAAAACTTCCTGTCATACTTTCCATATGAACTTGAGGATAGAGGTCACCAGTCTCCTGGTCAAAGACTTGAAAACTCACATTATCAGTAGTGATGGACACAGTCATGACAAAGTCATCCTGCAAAATTTGGCAACTATAGGTCCACACTCCACCATTTTCTACAAAACCATAATCATAAGCCTTTTCTTGATTCAACTGATAGGATTTAAAAATTTCAAACATAAGTGAAAACTGCTACCCAAAGCTAGCAGTTCCTTTCTATTTTTTAAAAGACAACCTTGGTTCCATGCATTTGTATCACACCTAGCTGGTCGATAAAGGTTTGACGGTTGTCCAAGTCAATCCCCCCACCTGGTAGAATTTCAATTTTACCTTTAGCATGTTCCAAAATTCTGTGATAGTGAGCAAAACGTTTCTCTAGTGAATCTCCAGACACACCAGCACGAGTTAGGATACGAGTAACTCCAGCTTGACTAAGCCAGTCAATAGCTTCCAGTTGATCATCGTCACTCAATTCATCAAAGGCCATGTGAAAGACAATTTCCATCCCTTTTGATGCCGCAATTAACTTTTCAAGATTAGGCTTATCCAACTTCTTCTCACCAGTTAAAGCCCCAAATACAACTCCTTGACTTCCAGCCTGAGCAGCCAACCGAATGTCTTCTAGCATAATTGCAATTTCTAGTTCATTATAGACAAAGTCGCCACCACGTGGACGAATCATGGTCATGATGGTCGTATCGTAGTTAGCTGCCAATTCAACCGCTGCCTTGTTCACTCCATAGCTGGGCGTTGTTCCACCAACTGCTAGATTGTCACAGAGTTCGATTCGACGAGCTCCAGCCTGCATCGCTTTTTCAAGCAAGGTCACATTTTCAGCACAAAATTCGTAAATCATTTGATTCTCCTTGAGTATTACTTTAAATTTATTATATCATATTGTTGTGAATATACTTTCGTTTTTATCAAGGGAAATAACTACTATTTTAACTATTCTTTGTCTGGAATGACCTTGAAGAGATAATAAGTGATAAAGATGGTCAAGGCTCCTAGACCGATTTTGACTGGTAAAAGAGGGGCAAAATAAATGGAAATTCCCATCAAGATGTAGATAGATACGATGATTTTTTTCTTACGTTCACGGGCAATAGACTTAGTCTCGCGAAAATCAGCTACATATGCTTGATAGAGCTTGGTATGATACAACCAATCTTCGAAACGCTTGGAACTTCTTGAAAAACAAGCAATAGACAACAAAAGAAAAGGCGTTGTAGGCAACAAGGGTAAAACAACCCCAATAATAGCCAAGGCCAGTGATAAAAAACCAATGATCAAATAGATAAAACGCATAACTTCTCCTAGTTAAAATAATCTTCTTCTAGTTTCGCATATAATGATGAATTTTGTCAAGTTCTAACCAAAAAGAGCCTGAAATCCACTTTCAGGACTCTCCTCTTATTTAATCTTTTCTTCTTCGTAATCACCATTACTGCAAACAACCTGCTTGCCACCACCACGGACTTTTTTCTCCATGAGGAAGTTTCCACATTTTGGACAGTCACGACCAACAGGTTTGTCCCAAGAGGTAAATTCACATTCTGGGTAGCGATTGCAACCATAGAAAAGGCGATTACGTTTGGTTTTACGTTCAATGATTTGTCCCTGATGACAGCTTGGACACTCAACACCAATCTCTTTCACGATTGCTTGGGTATGACGGCAATCTGGGAAATTGCTACAAGCGTAGAACTTCCCAAAACGACCAAGTTTAATAACCATTGGACTGCCACACACTTCACAGTCAAATCCAGCTGGTTCATCCTTGATTTGGATTTTCTCCATTTCTTCTTCAGCCTTGGCCACTTCTTTAGAAAATGGTTTGTAAAAGGCATCAATGACACGTTGCCACTGCTCTTTTCCAACTTCGACGTCATCCAGCTTGCCTTCCATTTCAGCTGTAAAGGTCACATTTACGATATCTGGGAAATATTCAACGATGAGCTTGTTAACAATTTCTCCCAACTCTGTCGGTTCAAAACGTTTGGCTACAAGGCGAACATAATAACGTTTCTGAATGGTTTCAATGGTTGGCGCGTAGGTTGACGGACGTCCAACTCCATTTTCCTCCAAGGTCTTGATAAGGGTCGCTTCAGAATAACGGGCAGGCGGTTGAGTAAAATGTTGCTCTGGTTTGCTATTCACCTGCTTAACCACATCTCCAACAGCCATATCTGGTAACATCTTATTCTTGTCAGAGTCATTGTAAATGGCAAGATAACCATCAAACTTAACCTGACTACCATTAGCAGCAAATTGAACTCCATTTTGAGACAATTTAACAGCCATGGTATCAAAGACAGCAGCTGTCATCTGACTCGCTACAAAACGATTCCAAATAAGAGTATAAAGCTTGAGCTGATCCTTATCCAGATACTTAGCAATACTTTCAGGTGTATTAAAGACACTAGACGGACGAATAGCCTCGTGGGCATCCTGAGCACCTGATGCATTTTTGACCTTGCTACCATGCTTAGAATACTTACTACCAAAACGGTCCGTAATGAAACTTGCTGCTTCATTTTGCGCTACAGGACTGATACGAGTCGAATCGGTACGCATATAGGTAATCAAACCTTGAACACCAGAACCGATATTAATTCCTTCATAGAGCTGTTGGGCAACCATCATGGTTTTTCGAGTACGGAAGTTAATTTTATTGGCAGCATCCATCTGCATAGATGAAGTGGTGTAGGGTAAAGGAGCATTGCGTTTGCGCTCTTTCTTATCTACCTGATCCACTGAAAAGTCTTTACTAGTCAGACGAGACAAGACTTCCTTGACCTCATCATTGCTAGTTAGTTTCAACTTTTTGCCATCTACTCCATAGAAGGAAGCCTGGAATTGCTTGGTTCCCTTTTTGAAGACACCATCAATTGTCCAATATTCTTCTGGCTGGAAGGCGTTGATTTCATTCTCACGATCAATGATTAACTTAAGCGCAATAGATTGAACTCGACCTGCTGATAAACCCTTCTTGACCTTCTTCCACAAAATAGGCGAAATAGAGTATCCTACCAAACGGTCTAGTACACGACGTGCCTGTTGGGCATCGACCAAGTCCATATCAATCTTGCGAGGTTCTTTAAACGCATTTTTGACAGCATCCTTGGTGATTTCATTGAAGACCACACGGTTGGCATCATTCTCATCTAAGTTGAGAATATGGGCCAAATGCCAAGAAATTGCTTCTCCTTCACGGTCCGGGTCACTCGCCAGAAAGACTTTATTAGCTTTTTTAGCTTCTTTTTTCAAGTCATTGATGAGAGGTCCTTTTCCTCGGATATTGATATATTGCGGTTCATAATTATTTTCAATATCAACGGACATACTGGATTTCTTCAAATCACGGATATGCCCGACACTGGCTAAAACCTTATAGTTTCTGCCGAGATATTTTTCAATCGTCTTGGCCTTAGCAGGCGACTCCACGATTACTAGATTTTTTTTAACTGTTGATTTTTTCTTTTTTGTTGCCGTAGCCACAGTATCACACCTTTTCAAAGTAATAAACTTTATAAAGTGTAAACCATTTTGCCATAACTGTCAAGACTTAGCTCCTATATATAGAAGAAAAGTTGGTTTAGAAAGAGAAATTTTGTCTTAAAATTCAAATTCCGCAAGAACATCTTGCCCGCTGGTGACCAATTTTGCCCCTTCTTGAATCAAATGATGGCAACCGTCTGATAGTCCATCTAAAATGCTACCAGGAATAGCAAAAACATCGCGCCCTTCTTCCATTGCCCTCTCACAGGTAATGAGACTACCTGAACGCATCTTAGCCTCTGCAACAATCACACCACGGCAAAGTCCAGCAATGATGCGATTACGAGCAGGAAAATGAAATTTCAGAGGTTGTTCACCAGGTCCATATTCACTTAGAACCAGATGGTCATTGCCGATGTAGTCTTGCAAGCGTTTATTAGCTTTAGGATAAAACACATCCAGTCCTGTCCCAATCACTGCAATGGTTTTTCCGCCATTCTGCAGAGCTGCCATATGGGCTGCTGTATCGATCCCCTTGGCTAATCCACTGACAATAACCAGTTCATTTTCCAAATCCTGAATGATTTTTTCAACTGACTTAGCTCCTTGTTTGCTACAAGCACGACTGCCCACAACCGCTACCTTAGGAAATTTCAAGAGGTCAAGATTTCCCTTGTAAAATAAAAGCACAGGTGCATCATATATTTCACTCAAATCCCAAGGGTAACAGTCATCTAAAATAGAGAAAGATGGAAATTTTTGAAATTCTTTCTCAAAATGCGAATCATCTATCTGAAAATAACGTTCCATAAAAACAGCTGGATTTCGGCAACCTGATATATCTGCAATATCACCCAATAAAAGTTCCTGATCAACATTTTCACCGTATTCTAGAACTGCCAAAATCTGTTGATTAGTCAAACCTGATTTTTTCAACTTATAGATTTCATAGTTTGTGATTTTCATAAATATCTCCATTTCTTTTTCTACTCATCTATTTATTCGTAAAAAAATCAAAAAAACATCCGACTATTTCAGCCAGATGTTATAATCTTTAATTTTCGTTTTTAAGAATTTCTTCTAATTTATGATAATCTTGGACACTATCAATCTCATAGATACTATTACCTTCTAATTCTTCGACATAGACATCTAGCTCTTTGATATTATCCTTAACCATATTGTCCCAGTAGAGATCAACAAATTCTCCACTTGCATAAGCTTTGTCGATAAAGCTGACAATCTTTTCTGCAGTTGGAGCATCCCAGAAGGATACACCGCTAAGGATGCGACCTGCTTTGCTATCAACAATAATGTCTTGAACCTTATAGTCATCTCCATAGACCAAGAACCATTCGTTGGTACAATCTTCACGATAGACACTAAAATAAGTCGAACGTGTCAAATCATTGCGGAACATATTTTTAAAGAGATAATTGTCGGCATCAATAACATAGCTGTTAGCCAATTCTTCTTTTACAAGATAGAGAGAGTAAAAGTTATTGTAATCAGCATATTTATCATTGAAAACGAGTCGAACTCCGTATTTCTCTTTCAAGTAATCAAATTGTTCTTTAAGATAACCAACAATGATAATGATATCATGGATTCCTTTTTCTTTGAGAAACTCAATTTGGTATTCAATCAGAGGTTTTTGATTAACCTGCACTAAGGCTTTAGGGGTATTTTCAGTCATAGGACGCAAGCGAGTTCCCAAGCCCGCTGCTAAGATGATGGCTTTCACACGAATCTCCTTTATTCTTTAATAATAATATAAACTCCAGCAATGACGACAAGTGACGTAATAATTGTCAGCATATCTAGCGGTGCACCCAAGAAAACAACTGCAAACAAGACAGTCCAAACTACATAGCTCACATTCAAGCCTGTAGCCTTGGCTGGTTGCAATCGATTGATAGCGATATAATAAGCCAAGTAGGAAATCATATCAAAAGCTGCAAAGACAATCATAAGACCTAGCAATTGTCCATTGGCCACTTCTGAAAATGATTGATGAGAAAAGAGCACAATCACAAGATAAGATAAGAATGAAGTCACTTGACGGATTAAGAGAGCTTCGATTTCACTTAATTCACTTTCCATAGCAAAGGAGCTTAGAACACTCTCACTTCCCCACGCAATAGCACAAACCAAAGCACAGAGAATCCCAATGTAGAAGGAATTGACCTGTTCAACCTTATAGGTCTGGGCAATAATCCCTGCAATAATCAAGACAATCCCAAACACAGTATTTTTTGAAATCTTGTGCTTCAAAAAGAAGAAAGCTAATAAAACTGAAACTGCAGGGTAGATAGCAGATACCGATGAAGCTAAGGAACTTCCAATATACTTAACTGCATAAAGATTGGCCTGCATACCGATAGGGCCTGCTAATAAGGCTCCGATGATAACACTAACATTGCGAATATTTAAGAAAATTGAGAGACGAACTTTCCCTTCTTTTATCAAAAGAAAAGCTAGTAAGATAAAGATACTCAAGAAATCGTGAGCAGCAGCCACCACAAAGGGCGACAAATCTGTAAAAATCGAAAAGATATAAGCACTAATCGTTAGACCTAACCCCCAGAAAATACCTGAGAGTAGACCAAAAGAAACTCCATTTTTAGTTTTCATCTGAACCTCCATAATATGACAAACCTTTAACAGCTCTTTGGTAACGACTTACACCATAGTCACCAAAATCTGCGCCTTGCTCTTCCTTATAGACAGTCCATAGACTCCAAATAACGTCTTGCAAAATTTTATAGATGGCAATCTTTTCACGAGAGACAGGTGTTTGCTCACTCTCATAGTGAGATAAGAAGGCTTCTTCCTCTTGACGAGTGAATTCAGACTCTAAAAAGAGGGCAGCCAAATCCCACATTGGATCATTCATTGATGAATATTCCCAGTCAATAAGATACAATCGTCCTTGAGGTGATTCGATAAAGTTTTCAGGCACCAAATCGATATGACAAGATTTTCTGTCAACACCTAAGTCAGCCAGTCTTTTCTCTAAGGAGAAGACTTCTTCTCGAACTGCTTCATAGTTGGCATAAGGAATTTTTTCTTCAATCAAGGATTCGTATTTTTTGATTTCTTCAAAAGGAGCAAATTCTCCTCTTAATTCCTTACCAGACGCATGAATGGTTTGTAAAATTGGAGCAATTTTATCAAATTTGGCCTTAATTGAAGTCGCATCAA
>NZ_JBKOTT010000042.1:0-7250 GCF_049737895.1 Streptococcus sp. CL8.13
TGAAGTCCTTGCCCTTAGCTTATAATAAGGATTTGCAAGAGGATAAGGAAGGAATGTTTGATACGGTCGAAACGATTTTAAATTCCCTCGATGTATTGGCAGGTATGTTATCTAGCTTGCAGGTAAACAAGGAAAAAATGCAAGAGTCTACAGAGAAGGACTTTTCAAATGCGACTGAGTTGGCAGATTATTTGGCAGGGAAAGGCTTGCCATTTAGAGAAGCTCATGAGGTTGTGGGAAGATTAGTGCTAGACTCTATCAAGTCTGCTAAAAATATTCAAGATTGGACTTTGGAGGAATTACAAACCTATCATTCCCTCATTGCAGAGGATATTTATGTCTACTTGCAACCTAAAACTGCTGTTCAAAGACGAAATTCCTTGGGAGGTACAGGATTTGACCAAGTGAGATACCAGATTGCAGTTGCTAAGAAAGCGAATGAAGCTAGAAAGTGATAGATTGATAAGAGGTTGGTCGATTGACAGCCTCTTTCTTGTCTTCTCCAACCAAGCGTGTTATAATGAATACTGCTCAAGCGACCTTCAATCGTTGAAGCACACACGACCTTCAATCGTGAATAAACGAATAGATGGGAGACTTACCATGAGTGATAACTCTAAAACACGTGTTGTCGTGGGGATGAGTGGTGGTGTTGATTCGTCGGTGACGGCTCTTTTGCTCAAGGAGCAGGGCTACGATGTGATCGGTATCTTCATGAAGAACTGGGACGACACAGATGAAAACGGCGTCTGTACGGCGACCGAAGATTACAAGGATGTGGCTGCGGTGGCAGACCAGATTGGCATTCCCTACTACTCTGTCAATTTTGAAAAAGAGTACTGGGACCGCGTTTTTGAGTATTTCCTAGCGGAATACCGTGCAGGACGCACGCCAAATCCAGATGTTATGTGCAACAAGGAAATCAAGTTTAAGGCCTTTTTGGACTATGCCATGACCTTGGGGGCAGACTATGTAGCGACTGGGCACTATGCCCGAGTGGCGCGTGATGAGGACGGGACAGTTCACATGCTTCGTGGCGTGGACAATGGCAAGGACCAGACCTATTTCCTCAGCCAACTTTCGCAAGAACAACTTCAAAAAACCATGTTCCCACTGGGGCATTTGGAAAAGCCTGAAGTTCGCAGACTAGCAGAAGAAGCAGGTCTTGCGACTGCTAAGAAGAAAGACTCGACAGGGATTTGTTTTATCGGAGAAAAGAACTTTAAAAACTTTCTCAGCAACTACCTGCCAGCTCAGCCAGGTCGCATGATGACTGTAGATGGTCGCGATATGGGCGAGCATGCAGGCCTTATGTATTATACAATTGGTCAGCGTGGCGGCCTCGGTATCGGTGGGCAACACGGCGGTGACAATGCACCTTGGTTCGTTGTCGGAAAAGACCTGAGCAAGAATATCCTCTATGTCGGCCAAGGTTTCTACCATGATTCGCTCATGTCAACCAGTCTAGAAGCCAGTCAGGTTCACTTTACTCGTGAGATGCCAGAGGAATTTACGCTAGAATGCACAGCAAAATTCCGCTACCGTCAGCCTGATTCTAAGGTGACAGTACATGTCAAAGGAGATAAGGCAGAGGTTATCTTTGCAGAACCGCAACGCGCGATTACACCAGGACAGGCAGTTGTCTTTTACGACGGGGAAGAGTGTCTAGGTGGTGGTTTGATTGACAATGCTTACCGCGATGGACAAGTTTGTCAGTACATTTAGATTGACAAATTTTCTCAATTTGCTACAATAATAAAAGCAATAGAAATGATGGTCAAAGCTCATGGATGTTGCAGGCTTTTTTGTCCTGCACTTCTTTGGAGTTTTGACTGTTTTTGTGTCGTTTAGAGGAAAGGACAAGAATGATTCAACAAGACTTTCGGACAAAAACAGGAAATACAGTTTTTGGAGTTCGGGCGACAGCCTTGATTGTCCAAAATCGCAAGCTCCTAGTCACCAAAGATAAGGGCAAGTATTACACTATTGGCGGTGCGATTCAAGTCAATGAAAGAACGGAGGACGCGGTAGTTCGTGAAGTGAGGGAAGAACTGGGTGTCAAAGTTCAAGCTGGGCAACTAGCTTTTGTTGTTGAAAATCGTTTTGAAGAAGATGGTGTCTATTGGCACAACATCGAGTTTCATTATCTGGTGGACTTGCTTGAGGATGCCCCATTGACCATGCAGGAAGATGAGAAAAGGCAGCCTTGTGAGTGGATTGATTTGGATCAGCTTAAGGGTATCAATCTAGTTCCAGCCTTTTTGAAAACAGCCCTGCCAGATTGGGACGGCCAACTAAGACACATCCATCTTGAGGAATAGGAGAGAAAATAATGGTTAAGCTTATTGCCCATGTACTTGTTCATAGTGGTGATGATTATTTGCTCATTCAGCGTTCGGAAATTAAAAGAGGACAACCCAATGTTTATCCAACTTACTGGGATATTCCTGGTGGCGGGGTTGAAAAGGGTGAAATTCCGCGAGATGGAGCTCTTAGAGAATGTATTGAAGAAGCGGGAGTTAGGCTAGATAGCAGTTTGCTCAAACTTCTTCACGAAGATAGTCAACTGGATACCTCTAAGGATACTGTCTTTACTCGCTTAGTTTATAAAGCAGAGTGGGTTGGGGAGAAGCCAATTATCAGATTAGATCCTGAAGAGCATACGCACTTTAAATGGGTTACTATGGCTCAAGCTCTAGAGGAGGAGAAGTTAGTTCCTTATTTACGAGAAATTTTTGAAAGGTTAAGAAATGACATATAATTTTACTGAAGAATACGATATTATTGTAATCGGTGCGGGACACGCTGGGGTCGAGGCTTCCTTAGCTGCTAGCCGTATGGGCTGTAAGGTCTTGCTTGCGACTATCAACATTGAAATGCTGGCTTTCATGCCTTGTAACCCTTCGATCGGTGGTTCTGCCAAGGGGATTGTCGTGCGTGAAGTTGATGCCCTAGGTGGCGAGATGGCCAAAACCATTGACAAGACTTACATCCAGATGAAGATGCTCAACACAGGTAAGGGGCCAGCTGTCCGTGCCCTTCGTGCGCAAGCTGACAAAGAGCTTTACTCTAAGGAAATGCGCAAGACAGTTGAAAATCAAGAAAATCTGACCCTTCGTCAAACCATGATTGATAAGATTTTGGTGGAAGATGGCAAGGTTGTCGGTGTGCGTACAGCAACCCATCAAGAGTATGCTGCTAAGGCTGTTATCGTGACCACAGGGACTGCCCTCCGTGGGGAAATTATCATCGGAGACCTCAAGTACTCATCAGGTCCTAACCACAGCTTGGCTTCTATTAACCTTGCTGACAATCTCAAGGAATTGGGCCTCGAAATTGGTCGTTTCAAGACAGGAACCCCTCCACGTGTCAAGGCTTCTTCTATCAACTACGATGTGACCGAGATTCAGCCAGGGGACGAAGCACCTAATCACTTCTCATATACCTCACGTGATGAGGATTATGTCAAGGACCAAGTACCGTGCTGGTTGACCTATACCAATGGTACCAGCCATGAGATTATCCAAAACAACCTCCACCGTGCGCCTATGTTTACAGGTGTGGTTAAGGGAGTGGGACCTCGTTACTGTCCGTCGATTGAAGACAAGATTGTGCGCTTTGCGGACAAGGAACGCCACCAACTCTTCCTAGAGCCAGAAGGGCGCAATACTGAGGAAGTCTATGTTCAAGGACTTTCAACCAGTCTGCCTGAGGATGTCCAGCGTGACTTGGTTCATTCCATCAAAGGTTTGGAAAATGCAGAGATGATGCGGACAGGTTATGCCATTGAGTATGATATGGTCTTGCCTCATCAGTTGCGTGCGACTCTGGAAACCAAGAAAATCTCCGGACTTTTCACTGCTGGTCAGACAAATGGAACATCAGGTTATGAAGAAGCTGCTGGCCAAGGGATTATCGCGGGTATCAATGCGGCTTTGAAAGTCCAAGGCAAGCCTGAATTGATTTTGAAGCGCAGTGACGGTTATATCGGGGTCATGATTGATGACTTGGTGACCAAGGGAACCATTGAACCCTACCGTCTATTGACCAGTCGTGCTGAATACCGTCTCATTCTCCGTCATGACAATGCCGATATGCGTTTGACAGAGATGGGCCGTGAGATTGGTCTTGTGGATGATGAACGCTGGGCTCGCTTTGAAATCAAGAAAAATCAATTTGAAAATGAGATGAAACGCCTAGACAGCATCAAACTCAAGCCAGTCAAGGAAACCAATGCCAAGGTTGAGGAGATGGGCTTTAAACCGTTGACAGATGCAGTGACAGCCAAGGAATTCCTTCGCCGTCCAGAAGTTTCTTACCAAGATGTGGTAGCCTTCATCGGACCAGCTGCTGAGGACTTGGATGACAAGATTATCGAATTGATTGAAACAGAAATCAAGTACGAAGGCTATATTTCCAAAGCTATGGACCAGGTTGCCAAGATGAAACGCATGGAAGAAAAACGTATTCCAGCCAATATCGACTGGGATGACATTGATTCTATCGCGACAGAAGCTCGTCAGAAGTTCAAACTCATCAATCCAGAAACCATCGGCCAAGCCAGCCGTATTTCGGGAGTAAACCCAGCAGATATTTCTATTTTGATGGTGTATTTGGAAGGTAAAAATCGTAGTATTTCTAAAACTCTTCAAAAATCAAAATAATACGTCGTCGGCTTCGGCTCACCTAACTCAAGTTATGCTTTCGCCTAGCCTTCTAGTCTGATTTCGATTTTTATTGAGTTTTAATCTCAAAAGAAAGCATAGAGAAAAACAGCTCCGAAAAATCGGGGCTGTTTTCTTGCTTTATTCTTCGTCTGGTGTGAGGATCATCGGGATGATGATCGGTTCACGTTCTGTATTTTCATAGAGGAAGGGGCGAATAGCGTTGACAATGGCACCATTGACAGATTGAACGCTAGCATCCTTATTTTTCAGTGCGATACGAATGGCATTGAAGAGGATACGCTGGCTTTGGCGAATCAAGTCGCCAGACTCTCTCATGTAGACAAAGCCTCGGCTGAGGATGTCTGGACCAGACAGAATCATCTGCGATTTGAAGTCAACAGTTGCGACTGCCAGAACGACACCGTCTTCAGATAGATCACGACGATCTTTGAGGACAGCAGCACCTATTTCACCGATACGATTTCCATCGACATAGATATCTTGGGCGTTGAAATGACCTGCGATACGAGCTGAGTCAGCAGTAAGGGCAAGCACATCACCATTGCTCATGATAAAGATATTGTCCTTCTCAACACCAGTATCCACTGCTAGTCCAGCGTGGACTTTTTGCATGCGGTATTCACCGTGAACAGGCATGAAGTATTTTGGCTTAATCAAGCGGAGCATAAGTTTTTGCTCTTGCTGGCCACCGTGTCCAGATGTATGGATATTGTTAACCTTACCGTGGATAACTTCGACACCAGCTTCTGAAATGATGTTAATCAGCTTGTTGACGCTAGTAGTATTTCCAGGGATTGGACTTGAAGAGAAGATAACGGTATCACCTGGTTGGAGTTGTACCTGACGGTGGGTTCCGTTGGCGATACGAGAGAGGGCTGCCATCGGCTCACCTTGACTACCTGTACAGAGGATAAGAATCTCGCCTGCAGGGTAGTCTTTGATTTCATTTGGCTCGATAAAGGTTCCCTTAGGAGCTTTGATGTAGCCAAGATCGATTCCGTTGACAATGGCCTTTTCCATCGAACGACCAAAGACAGCGATCTTGCGCCCAGTCTTAACAGCAGCTTCTGTTGCTTGCTGGAGACGGAAGATATTTGAGGCAAAGGATGCAAAGATGATACGTCCTTCAATGCCTTGGATAATCTTCATGATGGACTGGCCAACGACTTTTTCAGAGTTGGTAAAGGTTGGTACTTCCGCATTTGTTGAGTCAGATAGAAGACAGAGAACACCTTCTTCGCCCAGCGCAGCCATACGGTGCAAATCTGCTGGTTCACCAACTGGTGTTAAGTCAAACTTGAAGTCACCCGTACAGACAATTTTCCCTTGAGGAGTATGAATGACAATTCCCAAAGGCTCTGGAATAGAGTGTGTAGTTCTAAAGAAAGTTGCCTTGAGATTTTTAAAGGTCAACTCAGTGTTGTGGTTGATTTCGTAAAGTTTGGCGTTGCGCAAGAGACCGTGTTCTTCGAGTTTCCCACGGATCAAAGCCAAGGCAAGCGGTCCAGCGTAGATAGGGACATTTGCTTGCTTGAGCAGGAATGGAATCCCACCGATGTGGTCCTCGTGTCCGTGTGTGATTAAGACAGCCTTGACGCGGTCGATATTGTCCACGATGTATGAGTAGTCAGGAATGACATAGTCGATACCCAGCAAGTCATCTTCTGGGAATTTAATCCCAGCATCGACGATAACAATCTCGTCTTGGTATTCAATCCCGTAAGTGTTTTTCCCGATTTCTCCCAGACCACCGATGGCAAAAACGCCGACTTCTTCAGGTTTAAGAGTGTAGGCCATATTAGAACTCCGTAATTTCGAAGGCGCCAGTTTCTTTTTCGTAATCTAGCAATTTGTCAGACAAGAGTTCGATATACTCGATATTGTACTCTGGGCGATTTTCTTCGACAAGTTGGCGAGCAGCGATACGGCCCTCAAGTTCTGAGTTAGCATCGATGTCTAGGTATAGTGCGCGTGTTGTTTCACGGCGTGGGCTACGTTCTTTTGTTTCTTGATAAAAAACTTTGTAAATCATATAGTTCCTTTCTATTTACAGGTCAGCTTATTCCAAACTTTTAGCAGAGAATTGCTTGATTTCATTCCATTTTTGTCTAGATTGACCTTGATTCGTTACAATTATTTCAATTATACCACAAAATGAAAAATTAGTAAAAGACGGAAACGAGAAAGTCATAGGGTTACTCGTTGGTAAGCGTTTGCAAAAATAAAGAAAATATGTTATTTTGATAATGGAAGTGGAATTTATCATTTGTCACAATTCCCTATAGTTTTTAAGTCAAGGAGGTTGCCCTATGTATAATTTATTTGCTTTTGCTATCGGAGCTCGCTTAGTAGCTTTTATTGTTTTTGTTGCTTGCGTTTATGGAGGGAATCTTCTATTTGCCAAACTGGAACAACGACAAACCAAGTTCTTGTGGAAAATTACCTTTGTGACTCTCTACTCGCTTTTTCTCCTCCTCGTAACCTATGTAGTTTGGTTTATATTTTACTTTGGATTAAATGCTTAGATGCCCTGCTCTGATGGGGTATTTTTGTTTGGGGGCA
>NZ_JBKOTT010000043.1:0-6945 GCF_049737895.1 Streptococcus sp. CL8.13
CAGTAAACGAATATGGTCAGATGATTGGTGAGTCTGTAGTTGGTCACACGTCGGGTAAATTACCTTCTATTGATTTCTTAGAAGGGCATTATGCTAGGATAGAGGCTCTTTCCGTGGAAAAGCATGCGGAGGATTTGCTAGCTGTTTATGGTCCGGATGCTCCTCGGGAGATGTGGACCTACCTCTTTCAGGAACCAGTGGCAGATATAGAGGATCTGGTTACCCTTTTAAATCAGATGTTGGCTCGTAAGGATCGTTTTTACTATGCCATCATAGACAAGGAGACTGGTAAGGCTTTGGGAACTTTTTCTCTCATGCGCATTGACCAGAATAACCGAGTAATAGAAGTGGGAGCTGTCACTTTTTCTCCAGAGCTCAAGGGGACACGGATTGGAACCGAAGCTCAGTATCTCTTGGCTTGCTATGTTTTTGAAGAACTTCACTATCGTCGCTATGAGTGGAAATGCGATGCTCTTAACTTGCCATCAAGACGAGCAGCGGAACGTTTGGGCTTTATTTATGAAGGAACCTTCCGTCAGGCAGTGGTTTATAAGGGGCGTACGAGGGATACGGATTGGTTGTCTATGATTGATAAGGACTGGCCTCAAGTCAAATCTCGTTTGGAAACATGGTTGTCTCCTGAGAACTTTGATAAAAATGGAAGACAGTACAAGAGCCTGAGAGAACTCTAAGAGGTGTTGACATGATAACGATTAGAAAGCAAGAAATTGTCAAGCTCGAGGATGTTTTGCATCTTTATCAGGCTGTCGGCTGGACAAATTATACAAATCAACCTCAGATGTTGGAGCAGGCCTTGTCTCACTCATTAGTAATTTATCTGGCACTTGATGGTGATGCTGTGGTGGGCTTGATTCGTTTGGTTGGAGATGGTTTTTCATCAGTGTTTGTACAGGATTTGATTGTTTTGCCTACTTATCAGCGCCAAGGAATTGGTAGAGCCTTGGTGAAAGAGGCTTTAGGGGATTACAAAGATGCCTATCAAGTTCAACTGGTGACAGACCAAACAGAGAAAAATTTGGGATTTTATCGTTCCTTGGGCTTTGAAACCTTATCTACTTATGATTGCACAGGAATGATTTGGGTAGACAGAGAAAAATAATAAAACTTGTTTGTTCTTAAGCAAAGTTTAAGGATGGTCTAGTATTATATAGTCATTAAATAAAGACCTCCTAACTTTATTTAATGAAATCCTAAAACTTTTTTCATCATAATCTCCTAATGAAGTCACCCAATCAGGTGGCTTTTTTGCGTGGTAAGGTGCTGGTGATAGAAATTTTTTGCAAAACAGTAAAATTTGAGAAAAGTTAAGCTAGTTTTAAGCTTCGTCTTGTATCATATAGTTATTAAATAAAGACCTCCTAACTTTATTTAATAAAATCCTAAACTTTTCTTTTTCATAATAATCTCCCTTAACTCCACCCAATCAGGTGGAGTTTTTTTGGCTCTATTTCAGGCTTTTGGGGACTATTTTAAAAATCATTTTTCGATATTTTTCGGTATTTTTCTGATTTTGGTCGGGGAATTGGCGGGAATCTTTTTAGCGAATATGACTAAGAAATAGGTCTGTTGTCGCTTCAGCAAGTTCAACCTCACTTTGAATTTAAGTGACTGTTAATTGAAGGACTGGAAATACTGTAATAATGCTCTTGGTTGTCAAGGAGTGAGTCATCATATTGTTGTACAGATGTTAAAGCTTGAAAAGCCGAGGATATAAATCTTTGACAAAATTTGTGAACTGTGGGATAATAAAAAGGAATTGAGTACTAGTTCTATATCATAGGCTAGAAGAGACCCCAAGCTCACGACCAAATAAGCTTGGGGTCTTTTTGACACTATTTGTCCTCGTTTAGCCATTTATCGACTAATCTAAGAACGACACCGACCACAATTGGTCCGATGATAGTTTTGAGTACTAATTCCATCATGGGCTATCTCACCTCCTTTCGTAGGCGGTGTAGAAGTGCCGTATAATATTATACCACATAAGTGCTAAACTCAGGAGTCACCCAATCGGGTGGCTTTTTTGTTTGTGGCTTGGATTTTTGATATAATAGAGCCATGAGTAGAATTTTAGATAATGAGATAATGGGGGATGAGGAGTCAGTAGAACGCACGCTCCGTCCTCAGTATTTACGTGAATATATTGGGCAGGATAAGGTCAAGGACCAGCTTCAAATCTTTATAGAAGCTGCCAAAATGCGGGATGAAGCGCTGGATCATGTGCTCTTATTTGGCCCTCCAGGCTTAGGAAAAACGACCATGGCTTTTGTTATTGCCAATGAACTGGGTGTAAATCTAAAGCAGACGTCTGGGCCTGTCATTGAAAAAGCAGGTGATCTGGTAGCGATTTTGAATGATTTAGAGCCTGGGGATGTCCTCTTTATAGACGAGATTCATCGTTTGCCCATGTCAGTGGAAGAGGTGCTTTATAGTGCGATGGAGGACTTTTACATTGACATCATGATTGGGGCTGGTGAAGGCAGTCGCAGTGTTCATTTGGAGTTGCCACCTTTCACTTTGATTGGTGCGACGACTCGGGCTGGTATGCTCTCAAATCCGCTACGGGCACGTTTTGGAATTACAGGTCACATGGAGTATTATGCCCATGCTGACTTGACGGAAATTGTTGAGCGGACGGCAGATATTTTTGAGATGGAAATCACTCATGAGGCAGCATCCGAGCTGGCCTTGCGTAGTCGAGGAACCCCTCGTATTGCCAATCGTCTCCTCAAGCGCGTGCGCGATTTTGCCCAGATTATGGGGGATGGTGTTATCGATGATGTTATTACGGATAAGGCTTTGACCATGCTGGATGTTGACCATGAAGGTCTAGACTATGTGGATCAAAAAATCCTTCGCACCATGATTGAGATGTACGGTGGTGGTCCTGTTGGTTTAGGAACTCTTTCTGTTAACATAGCAGAGGAGCGTGAGACGGTGGAGGACATGTATGAACCCTACCTCATCCAGAAAGGTTTTATCATGCGGACACGTTCTGGACGGGTGGCGACTGCTAAGGCGTATGAGCACTTAGGTTATGAATACAATGAAAAATGAGCAAGAAATTCTAGAGGCTTTTAGAGAAAATCCGGATATGATGGCTATTCTGACCATCATCCGAAACCTTGGTCTGAAAGACTCGTGGTTGGCAGCAGGAGCTGTCAGAAATTTTATCTGGAATCTCTTGTCAGCCAAATCCCCTTTTGACTGTGAAACAGATGTAGATGTGATTTTCTTTGATCCAGATATTTCTTATGAGGAAACCTTGTCCCTAGAGAACAAACTGCGAGAGGACTTTCCTCAGTACCAATGGGAATTGAAAAATCAGGTCTATATGCACCTGCACAACCCTCACACTGCACCCTATACTAGCTCTCGTGATGCTATGAGTAAGTATCCAGAACGGTGTACGGCTGTTGGACTACGCTTGAATGAAGAATCTGCTTTTGAACTCTTTACTCCATATGGTCTCGAGGATATTTTGAATTTTCAAGTTCGTCCAACTCCTCATTTTTTAGAGAATGAAGATCGAATGAAGCTCTATCAAACACGATTATCCAAGAAAAATTGGCAGGAAAAATGGAAAAATTTGATTTTTAAAAATACTTAAGGAAACTTTAAGCTAGGGAGTGTATACTAAGTTCATAAGTTAAGAAGACCTTAACTTAAACTCCTAAAACTTTTTCATAATAATCTCCCTATAAAAAATAAAGTCGCCCAATCAGGCGGCTTATTTTTTTGAAAAATGGGCTTTGTGCCTGAGAATAATACTCAATGAAAATCAAAGAGCAAACTAGGAAGATAACCGCAGGTTGCTCAAAACACTGTTTTGAGGTTGCAGATAGAGCTGACGTAGTTTGAAGAGATTTTCGAAGAGTATAAATAGCTTAGTGATAGAAGAAAATAGGGAAATATGGTATAATGAAACGATAGATTTTTGAATAGGAATAAGATCATGTTTGGATTTTTTAAGAAAGATAAGGCTGTGGAAGTAGAAGTTCCGACACAGGTTCCTGCTCATATCGGCATCATCATGGATGGGAATGGCCGTTGGGCTAAAAAACGTATGCAACCGCGAGTCTTCGGACACAAGGCGGGCATGGAAGCATTGCAAACTGTGACCAAGGCAGCCAACAAACTAGGCGTCAAGGTTATTACGGTCTATGCTTTTTCTACGGAAAATTGGACCCGTCCAGATCAGGAAGTCAAGTTTATCATGAACTTGCCAGTAGAGTTTTATGATAATTATGTCCCAGAATTGCATGCGAATAATGTTAAGATTCAAATGATTGGGGAGACAGACCGCCTGCCTAAGCAAACTTTTGAAGCTCTGACCAAGGCTGAGGAATTAACTAAGAACAACACAGGATTAATTCTTAATTTTGCCCTCAACTATGGTGGACGTGCTGAGATTACACAGGCTCTTAAGTTGATTTCTCAGGATGTTTTAGATGCCAAAATCAACCCAGGTGACATCACAGAGGAATTGATTGGTAATTATCTTTTTACCCAGCATTTACCTAAGGAGTTACGAGACCCAGACTTGATTATTCGGACTAGTGGAGAATTGCGCTTGAGCAATTTCCTTCCATGGCAGGGAGCCTACAGTGAGCTCTATTTTACGGATACCTTATGGCCTGATTTTGACGAGGTAGCCTTGCAGGAAGCCATTCTTGCCTACAATCGTCGTCACCGCCGATTTGGAGGAGTTTAGGAGGTAATATGACACAGGATTTACAGAAAAGAACCTTGTTTGCAGGGATTGCCCTGGCTATTTTCCTACCGATTTTGATGATTGGGGGACTCTTGCTTCAGATAGCAATTGGAATCATAGCCATGCTAGCCATGCATGAACTTTTGAAGATGAGAGGTCTAGAGACCATGACGATGGAGGGCCTCTTGACCCTCTTTGCAACCTTTGCTTTGACCATTCCCTTGGAGAATTACCTGACTTTTTTACCAGTTGATGGGAATGTGGTTGCCTATAGTGTTTTGATTTCAATCATGTTAGGAACGACCGTTTTTAGCAAGTCCTATACGATTGAGGATGCTGTTTTCCCGCTTGCTATGAGTTTCTATGTGGGGTTTGGTTTTAATGCTCTATTAGATGCTAGAATTGCAGGTTTAGATAAGGCACTATTAGCCTTGTGTATTGTTTGGGCAACAGACAGTGGTGCCTATCTTGTTGGGATGAACTATGGTAAACGAAAACTAGCTCCGACAGTTTCTCCAAATAAAACCTTTGAGGGTGCCTTGGGTGGTATTTTAGGTGCGATTTTAGTAACCATCATCTTTATGATGTTTGACAGAACAGTTGCTCTTCCGTATGGAATTTACAAGATGTCCGTCTTTGCTATTTTCTTTAGCATTGCTGGACAATTTGGTGATTTACTAGAAAGTTCGATCAAGCGTCACTTTGGTGTCAAGGATTCTGGGAAATTTATCCCTGGACATGGTGGTGTTTTGGATCGTTTTGATAGTATGTTGCTTGTATTTCCAATCATGCACTTGTTTGGACTCTTTTAATCAAAAGACGGAGGAAATACTATGCTCGGAATTTTAACCTTTATTCTGGTTTTCGGGATTATTGTGGTGGTGCACGAGTTCGGCCACTTCTACTTTGCAAAAAAATCAGGGATTCTAGTGCGTGAATTTGCCATTGGCATGGGACCCAAAATCTTTGCTCATATTGGCAAGGACGGAACGGCCTATACCATTCGGATCTTGCCTCTGGGCGGCTATGTTCGCATGGCCGGTTGGGGTGATGATACGACTGAAATTAAGACAGGTACTCCTGTCAGTTTGACACTTACTGACGACGGTAAGGTTAAACGCATCAATCTCTCAGGTAAAAAATTGGATCAAACAGCTCTTCCTATGCAGGTGACCCAATTTGACTTTGAAGACAAGCTCTTTATCAAAGGACTGGTTCTGGAAGAAGAAAAAACATTTGCAGTGGATCACGATGCAACGGTTGTGGAAGCAGACGGTACTGAGGTTCGGATTGCACCTTTAGATGTTCAATATCAAAATGCGACTATCTGGGGGAAACTCATTACTAATTTTGCAGGCCCTATGAACAACTTTATCTTAGGGGTTGTTGCTTTCTGGATTTTAATCTTTATGCAGGGTGGTGTCAGAGATGTCGATACCAACCAGTTCCATATTATGCCCCAAGGGGCCTTGGCTAAGGTGGGAGTACCAGAAACGGCACAAATTACCAAAATTGGCTCACATGAGGTTAGCAACTGGGAAAGTTTGATTCAGGCTGTGGAATCAGAAACCAAAGATAAGACGGCCCCGATCTTGGATGTGACTATTTCTGAAAATGGTAGTGACAAACAAGTCACTGTTAGTCCGGAAGAAAGTCAAGGCCGTTACCTTCTAGGTGTTCAACCGGGGATTAAGTCAGATTTTGTATCTATGTTTGTAGGTGGTTTTACAACTGCTGCTGACTCGGCCCTCCGAATTCTCTCAGAACTGAAAAATCTGATTTTCCAACCGGATTTGAACAAGCTAGGTGGACCTGTTGCCATCTTTAAGGCAAGTAGTGATGCTGCTAAAAATGGAATTGAGAATGTCTTGTACTTCTTGGCAATAATTTCCATCAATATTGGGATTTTTAATCTTATTCCGATTCCAGCCCTGGATGGTGGTAAGATTGTGCTCAATATCCTAGAAGCCATTCGCCGCAAACCATTAAAACAAGAAATTGAAACCTATGTCACCTTGGCCGGAGTGGTCATCATGGTTGTCTTGATGATTGCTGTGACCTGGAATGACATTATGCGACTCTTTTTTAGATAATCGAGGAATATTATGAAACAAAGTAAAATGCCTATCCCAACGCTTCGCGAAATGCCAAGCGATGCTCAAGTTATCAGCCATGCTCTTATGTTGCGAGCTGGTTATGTTCGTCAAGTC
>NZ_JBKOTT010000044.1:0-6809 GCF_049737895.1 Streptococcus sp. CL8.13
TACTTTACTTCCTGACGTTTAACACGCTGACCAAAATATTGATACAAATCAACTTTTAAAGTTCCGTTGTACAACTTACGTTTCTTATCCGCCTGACTACCGTACTTGGTCTCAAAGGCTTCATCACTGGTTAAGATAAACTTGCTCCACGTTTTCAGAGGAGCAAATACTTGACCCATCTCAGCATAAAGCTTGGTAACCCCTGCATCATCTGACAAGCGTTCACCATAAGGTGGGTTAGAGATAATCACTCCATTTATTTTATCAGAACGCAAATCCTGCACGCGCATCTGCTTAAAGGTAATATCTCCTACAACACCTGCTGCCTGAGCATTGGCCTTAGCAATTTCCACCATACGTGCATCGATATCACAGCCCATGATATCTAGCTCAAGCTCACGATCCACTTTCTTAGACGCTTCTGTACGCACTTCTTGAATCAAGCGATCACTAATCCAGTTCCATTCCTCAAAGGCAAAGGAGCGACGAAGACCAGGAGCCATCTTCCTAGCAATCATAACTGCCTCGATACAGAAAGTTCCTGAACCACAGGTTGGATCAATCAAGGGCTTGTCTGGATACCAGTTAGAGAGCTGCAAAATGGCTGCCGCCATATTTTCCTTGATAGGAGCACCACCCTTTTCGGTACGATAGCCACGTTTAAAGAGACTGGAGCCTGTCGTATCAATCATGACAGTTGCTATGTCTTTCAGAATAGAAACCTCAATCTTAAACTCAGGACCATTCTCCATCAGAGGAATACCTTCTGGGCGGGCGTAGTGTTTCTGCAATTTCTTGACAACGGCCTTCTTTGAAATAGCCTGAACACTGGGTTCATTGTGTAATTTAGATTTCACACATTTAGCTTTTGAAATTGGGAACCGAGCTCCAAGCGGTAAATAATTTTCCCAATCTAAGGCGAAAACTCCTTGAAAGAGCTCCTCAAAAGTCTTAGCTGGAAAAGTTCCTACGATAATCTTGATACGGTCTGCTGCCCGAAGCCAGAGGTTGGTTTCGATAATGGCTCTCACATCTCCTTGAAAACGAACACGTCCATTTTCAACCTGACAATCGTAGCCCAACTCTCGCACTTCACGACCAACGACAGCCTCAAGACCCGCTGCAGCAGTAGCGATTAAATTAAATTCTTTTTCCATTTTCAGTCTTATAAGACCTTTCTATATGTCCACTTTAAAAAATGAGGTTGAGAAAGTTTTCTCAGCCCCAACCTATATGCAATTTTCTATAAGCCATGTTTTGTTCCAGAAGTGACTAGGACCACTTCCTTCGATAATCATCTGTCTACTACTAACAGCCTAGAGCTGGTAGCAGTCAGAGTACTACGTTCGTTTCCGTATACTCCATGCCCCGACCAAAATTTGGGTTGCTAGCTTGAGGGGTTTACCGCGTTCCACTCTCTCCGTTTCCAGAAAGACTCCGTCACTGTGGCACTTTCAAGCCTACTCTGACCTATCCGAAGACTTAGTCATTTCAACTGCCGTAACGATTTCTCGTCCCTAGGCTTATGGTTTCGCCTAGCACAAACACTACAGGCATCACAGCCTGTGCTAGCATGGACTTTCCTCATGAAAAGAAATTCTCCTCACGCGATTATCCAAAAATTGCACTTTTCTAATAAGCTCTTATAAATCAGAGTTATCCAAAATTTGTTTACCAAACACTTCTTTCTCAAGACGATTCAAGCGTTTCAAAATATCAAAATTCGTCATAGAAGTTGTAGCTGTCATTTCAAGCGGTTCTGCTTGAACCGGTGCAGATTCAGGTTTGCGAGACAATTCTTCCTTCAACTCTGCAATTTCTTGACGGAGAGACTTGACTAAGGCAGCATAAGTTTCGTAGTCCTTGATGACATCGTCCAAAAATTCATCAACTTCAACCTTACTATATCCACGGACTTCACGTCCAAACTCTTGCTCAAAAATATCTTTTGCTGAAAAAATAATACTTGCCATCTCTCGCTCCATTCTCGGTTTCTAATAGTATTATTATATAAAAAAAGGCAAACAAAAATCAAGGTCAAAGGCTTACTTTTCAGAAAAATTTTCTGCTAGCTCATTTAAGTCTTCAAACGTTAGCTTTTTTATGCGATAACCTTCCTGATTTTTCATCAAGTTATCCATAAATTTTAATTTGGTCTCATTTTCTGGATCATAGAAAAAATAAGCTAAGTCAGTATTTTCCAATAAAAATCGTTGGTAATCACGCAGTTGCCCTGTATGTTCATATTTGGGATAGGCATATTTAACAAAATCTACTTGCTTAAATTGGCTAAGTTTAAGCTGATTCGCTGCATTCCAATTGTCCCCGTGCGTTTCAAAATCAAAAATCGTCGCTAGGCTGAAATCATATTCTTCTTTCATTTCATTTGCGACATCCAGAACCCAGGATTCGAATCCCAAGTTCCCTGTAAATACCAGCCATTTAATCCCTTCTTCTGCTAAACTTTCTAAATCACGGCGAATGGCTTTCTTTATAATTTTTAACCTGATATCTTTTTCGTTAAAGACACCCAAGTCAAAATTAGAATAGCCCATAATTAAAGCTGTGGTCATTTTTACACCTTTCTTTATATTTTTATGGTATAATAGAGTGATGTTATTGTACCAATAAGGAGAAATATGGTCAACTATCCTCATAAAATTTCATCAAAAAAAAGCCAAACATCCATTTCTCAACCAAAAAATTTCGCAAATCGAGGAATGACTTTTGAAAAGATGATCAACGCTACAAACGACTACTATCTGACGCATGGCATGGCAGTTATCCATAAAAAGCCGACACCTGTTCAGATTGTCCGAGTAGACTATCCTCAACGTAGTCGAGCCAAAATTGTAGAAGCCTATTTTAGACAAGCTTCCACAACAGACTACTCTGGCGTGTATAGAGGACATTACATTGACTTTGAAGCCAAGGAAACACGACAAAAGAATGCTATTCCAATGAAGAACTTCCATCTTCACCAGATTCAACATATGGAACAAGTTCTAGAACAGCAGGGCATTTGCTTCGTACTACTTCATTTTTCTTCTCAACAAGAAACTTATTTGTTGCCGGCACTTGATTTGATTCGCTTTTATCATCAAGATAAGGGCCAAAAATCAATGCCACTTGGATATATTCAAGAATACGGATATTTAGTAAAGCAAGGCGCTTTCCCTCAAATTCCCTATCTCGATATTATCAAAGAACATTTACTAGGTGGTAAAACAAGATGAATAAACAAACTATTTTGCGATTCTTAAAGTATATTGGAATTACATTCCTTACCTTATTTATCGCATTATTTCTATTAGGTGGTGGCGTCTTCCTCTACTTTGTTAGCAAGGCTCCAGCCTTATCTGAAAGTAAATTAGTTGCGACAACTTCTAGCAAGATTTATGACAACAAAAACGAACTGATTGCTGACCTTGGATCTGAACGTCGCGTAAATGCTCAAGCAAATGAAATTCCTACTGACTTAGTCAAGGCAATTGTGTCTATCGAAGACCACCGTTTCTTTGACCATAGAGGTGTTGATACCATTCGTATCATGGGGGCAACATTGAGAAATCTCCGAGGTGGAGGAGGCCTCCAAGGAGCTTCAACCTTGACACAACAATTAATTAAATTGACTTATTTTTCTACTTCAACTGCTGATCAAACCTTGTCACGTAAAGCTCAAGAAGCTTGGCTAGCCGTTCAACTAGAGCAAAAAGCAACCAAGCAAGAAATCCTGACCTATTACATCAATAAAGTCTACATGTCCAACGGTAACTATGGAATGCAAACCGCAGCCCAAAATTACTATGGAAAAGACTTGAAGGACTTAAGCTTGCCACAGTTAGCACTCTTGGCTGGAATGCCTCAAGCGCCAAACCAATATGATCCTTATTCCCATCCAGAAGCTGCTCTAGAGCGTCGTAACTTGGTACTTTCAGAAATGAAAGGGCAAAAATACATTAGTGCAGAAGATTATGAAAAAGCTATTAATACTCCCGTCACTGACGGTCTCCAAAGTTTGAAGTCAGCCAATAGTTATCCAGCTTATATGGACAACTACCTCAAAGAAGTAATCGACCAAGTTGAACAAGAAACGGGCTACAACCTTCTTACCACAGGTATGGAAGTCTATACTAATGTCGACAAAAATGTTCAACAGAGACTTTGGGATGTTTACAATACAGATGAGTACGTTGCTTATCCAGATGATGAACTTCAAGTAGCTTCCACTATCGTGGATGTAACAAATGGTAAAGTCATTGCTCAGTTAGGTGCCCGTCACCAATCAAGTAATGTATCTTTCGGAATCAACCAAGCCGTTGAAACCAATCGTGACTGGGGTTCTACTATGAAACCAATCACTGACTATGCTCCCGCTTTAGAATATGGAGTCTATGACTCTACTGCTTCTATTGTACATGATGTTCCTTATAACTATCCTGGCACTGATACTCCAGTCTACAACTGGGATCATGGCTACTTTGGAAATATTACAATCCAGTATGCACTTCAACAGTCACGTAATGTCACAGCCGTTGAGACTTTGAATAAGGTCGGTCTAGATAGAGCTAAAACTTTCCTAAATGGCTTAGGTATTGATTACCCAAGCATCCACTATGCAAACGCCATTTCAAGTAATACAACAGAATCTAACAAACAATACGGTGCAAGCAGTGAAAAAATGGCTGCAGCCTATGCTGCTTTTGCCAACGGTGGAATTTACCACAAACCCATGTATATCAATAAGGTCGTCTTCAGTGACGGTAGTGAAAAAGAATTTTCAGATGCTGGTACACGAGCTATGAAAGAAACAACTGCTTACATGATGACCGAAATGATGAAAACTGTCTTGGCATACGGAACTGGTCGTGGAGCCTATCTCCCATGGTTAGCGCAAGCTGGTAAGACAGGTACTTCTAACTACACAGATGATGAAATTGAAAAACACATCAAGAACACCGGCTATGTAGCTCCAGATGAAATGTTTGTTGGTTATACTCGTAAGTATTCTATGGCTGTATGGACAGGTTATTCGAATCGTTTAACTCCTATCGTTGGAGATGGTTTCCTAGTTGCAGCTAAAGTTTATCGCTCAATGATAACGTATCTATCAGAAGATACTCATCCAGAAGACTGGACGATGCCAGACGGACTTTTCAGAAACGGGGAATTTGTATTCAAAAATGGAGCTCGCCCAATATGGACTGAACCCTCTACTCAACAATCCTCAACAGCTGAAAGTTCAACTACACAGGCAAGTACTACGATTGGTCAACAACCCAATAATGCTCCAGCAACCGATCCTAATCAAGGACAAGCTGGTCAGACTGTTCAGCCGACACAATCAGTACAACCAACGCCACAAAATCCACAAGTTCAACAGCAACCACAACAGTGAGATGAAAGAAAATCCTGAGCCTTTATTCTCAGGATTTTTTCTTCAACAAAATAGAATCTATCATATCTAAAAGCGATGATCGGCACCAATTCATTTTCGATAAACCAAAAGAAGTTAGCGAACAACTAACTTCTTTTTATCTTATTTCACATGTTTTGCAAGTTCTTCTTGCGCTTTTTTATTGGATTCTGCTTTTTCTTTCATCCATTTTTCTTGAGCTTTTTGGTATTCATCTGCAGTGACTGCCTTGTCTTGAAGTTCCAAGTATTTATACAAGAGTGGCTCACTTGTACCTTTGTTTCCTGACAATGCAAACGGTATTGTAAATGGTACCATCTTAGACAAGATTGGACGCCCTGTACGAGATGTAGTTGGAATAATCAAAGCACTATCTGTCAACCAAGCTTGAGCTGCAGCGTATTTATCATATCGTTTAGCAACATCTGTAGCCTCATCACCAGCTTCAGTAACCAATTTCTCGTAGTCATATAGACCTACTTTTTTAGCAGCTACATTATCTTTCCCTGAGTCAAATCCTAAATATGTTTTAGTACTTTCTCCTACAGATGGTTTGATGATGTCAAGGTAAGTTGATGGATCGGCAAAGTCTGGACCCCAACCGACATTATCTGATAAATCCCAGTCTTCGCCAGCAGCATTTTCAGCAAAATATGTAATATTGTTTACTTCATCTTTTTGTAGTTGTTGAATATCAATAATGACATTATCAGTTCCTAAAGTCGCTTCCAAGGATTGTTTCATAGATTGCACGCGCTGAACTTTTGTAGTTGCTGTTTGGTCAACAGGCATATCTAGGTGAATTGGGAATTGGACTCCTTCTGCTTGTAAGGCTGATTTAGCTTTAGCAAATTCAGCCTTGGCTTTTTCTGGATTATAGAGACCATCTTGGGCATCGGCCAGATTAACATCCTTCCATTCATCCCCATAAGTCACCAATTTTTCTTTGACCATATCGCCAAAGTTTTTCCCATCTGCTTGAACAAATGTTGGTGGAACAAAGAGATTGCGCAAGATTTTGCTTGCTCCAGTTTCTCCATTCAGCTGAGAGGCATAAGCTGTACGGTCAAAACCAAAGGCAATAGCTTGGCGGAAATCCTTGTTTAAGAGAGCTTTTTTAGTAGATGTCTTTTGTTCGTCGCTGGTCTTAGATGTGTATTTATAAGATTGGCGGTCAATATTTGTACCAACTAGATACGTAACAGAGTCTTGTTGAGTATAGACAATATTGTCTTTCAGCTCTTTTTCAAGTTCTGCAAAACTTGCACTTGTTGGATAGAGACGAGCTGCTGTAAGGCTACCATCTTTAAAGTTTTCTGCAGGTTTACTAGTATCTTGACCATCCCAGAATGACAATTTGATCTTGTCAATATGCACATTATCCTTATCCCAG
>NZ_JBKOTT010000045.1:0-6707 GCF_049737895.1 Streptococcus sp. CL8.13
GGCAAGAAAAAAGTGAACTATCTATGATTGAGGTAGCGCGTGCTATCTTGGAACTTCGTGGTCGCGATCATGAGATGCATTTTAGCGATCTTGTAAACGAAATTCAAAACTACCTTGGAACATCAAACAGCGATATCCGCGAAGCTTTGCCTTTGTTCTACACAGAGTTGAACTTTGACGGTAGCTTCATCTCACTTGGAGACAATAAATGGGGGCTTCGTTCATGGTATGGTGTGGACGAAATCGACGAAGAAATCATCGCTCTTGAAGAAAATGACGACGATGAAGTAGCACCAAAAGCTAAGAAAAAACGTGTCAATGCCTTCATGGATGGCGATTCAGATGCTATTGACTACAATGCTGATGATCCAGAAGATGAAGATGCATACGAAGCAGATCCAGCTCTTTCATATGATGATGAAAATCCAGATGATGAGAAAAATGAAGTGGAAGCTTACGATGCAGAAATCAACGAAATCGCCCCAGATGACTTGGGAGAAGACGTGGATCTCAACGAAGAAGATGATGAGTTTTCAGACGATGATTCTGAAAACATCGAGGAATAGAAATTAGCTATTGACAATTATCCTATTTTTAGGTATCATATTGTTCGGGCACCTCTTTTGGAGGTCGGGGCTCCCTAGTTCTTAGGGAGCTATTTTTGTTTTTTCAAGAAGTTATCTTCTTGTATTTTGGTTGTGAATCTGGTGCAGTCGTTCCAGATTATTCTTATTAGTAGGGTCTTGTTTTCTATGTCCCCTCGTAGTTAACAAGACCTTGAGCATTTTAGAAAGAGGAATCTATGTCAACGAAATATATTTTTGTAACTGGTGGTGTGGTATCGTCTATTGGGAAAGGGATTGTCGCAGCAAGTCTGGGCCGTCTCTTGAAAAATCGTGGTCTCAAAGTAACCATTCAAAAGTTTGATCCTTATATCAATATTGATCCGGGAACTATGAGTCCTTACCAGCACGGGGAAGTTTTTGTGACAGATGATGGAGCTGAGACAGATTTGGACTTGGGTCACTATGAACGTTTCATCGATATCAATCTCAACAAATATTCCAACGTGACAACTGGTAAAATCTACAGTGAAGTTCTTCGTAAGGAACGCCGTGGAGAATACCTTGGGGCAACTGTTCAAGTCATTCCTCATATCACAGATGCCTTGAAAGAAAAAATCAAGCGTGCCGCTCTAACGACTGATTCTGATGTCATTATTACAGAGGTTGGTGGAACTGTTGGAGATATCGAGTCCTTGCCATTCTTAGAGGCCCTTCGTCAGATGAAGGCAGATGTAGGTGCGGACAATGTCATGTACATCCATACAACCCTCCTTCCTTACCTCAAGGCAGCTGGTGAAATGAAAACCAAACCAACTCAACACTCTGTAAAAGAATTGCGTGGATTGGGAATCCAACCAAATATGTTAGTTATTCGTACAGAAGAGCCAGCTGGCCAAGGAATTAAAAACAAACTGGCCCAGTTCTGTGATGTGGCACCAGAAGCCGTTATCGAATCGTTGGATGTTGAACACCTTTACCAAATTCCATTGAACTTGCAGGCGCAAGGCATGGACCAAATTGTCTGTGACCATTTGAAATTAGACGCACCAGTAGCAGATATGACAGAATGGTCAGCCATGGTGGACAAGGTCATGAACCTCAAGAAACAAGTTAAGATTTCCCTTGTTGGTAAGTATGTGGAGTTGCAAGATGCCTACATCTCTGTGGTTGAAGCCTTGAAACACTCTGGTTATGCCAACGACGCAGAAGTTAAGCTCAATTGGATCAATGCCAATGATGTGACAGCAGATAATGTGGCAGAGCTCTTGTCTGATGCGGACGGAATCATCGTACCAGGTGGTTTTGGCCAACGTGGTACTGAAGGGAAAATCCAAGCCATCCGCTATGCGCGTGAGAATGATGTTCCAATGTTGGGAGTCTGCTTGGGAATGCAGTTGACTTGTATCGAGTTTGCTCGTCACGTTTTAGGACTCGAAGGTGCTAATTCTGCAGAGCTTGCACCAGAAACAAAATACCCTATCATTGATATCATGCGTGATCAGATTGATGTTGAGGATATGGGGGGAACCCTTCGCTTGGGACTTTATCCATCTAAGTTGAAGCGTGGATCTAAGGCAGCGGCTGCTTATCACAATCAAGAAGTGGTGCAACGCCGTCACCGTCACCGCTATGAGTTTAACAATGCCTTCCGTGAGCAATTTGAGGCAGCAGGTTTTGTCTTCTCAGGAGTTTCTCCAGACAATCGTTTGGTCGAAATTGTGGAAATTCCTGAAAATAAATTCTTTGTAGCGTGTCAGTATCACCCTGAACTGTCAAGCCGTCCAAATCGTCCAGAAGAACTCTACACTGCCTTTGTGACTGCAGCAGTTGAGAACAGTAATTAGCAAGACCAAAACCTTTGAGAACAATCTCAGAGGTTTTTTGCTTGCATATTTAGGATATGAGTTGCAAAATAAAAACATAGTGATATAATTAACATAACAACGACTAAGGAGGAACTACAATGAAAAAAATCACATTATTTGGTTTGTCTCTAGCTGGTCTAGCTTTACTGGCTTTTCCTCATTCAGGGCAGGCATTTGAACTTAAAGAAGAATGGGTTGTTAAGTGTGGAGTACAGTATCAAGATGGCAAGATTCTTCGGTTTAATAATGGTCATGAAGTGGATATTAAAGTCTTGGATTTGCCAAAAACCGAGAAAATCGAGTGGACGGTCAGTCTCAATGGTCAAGATCAGACAGTCAATTTTCTAGGCCAAGAAAAGGACAAGTCTATGATTGGTGTCGAGGGACGTTACCTGAATTTCTATGTTCCATATGGCTATAGAGGAGATATCAAGGTAGAAGCCAAGAGCGGAAGCGAAGTGAAGACCTGGTCAACGAAAGTTGTGGATGATATTCATAATGATAGTGGAAAGAGAGGCTACTATCGTATTGAAGAATCAAATGATCAATACACTTACCTCGATGCTAAATGGGATTATCAAACCAAGACTTACACAGCTACCTTACCAGAGACTGTCAATGGTCAAAAAGTCTTTGCTTGGGTAAATTATGATAATGACGAGTTGAAACTAGAAAAACCAAAATCTATCAGTCATAAATATGATGATGGAGGATCTTTCAAAGAACTTTATCCGATTGTAAAAGCAGAAAGCTGGCTCAAATCAAACCAAAACTGGTACTATCAAAAACAAGGTCAATTAGTGCAGAAGGATTGGGTTTATGACAAGGGGACTTGGTACTTTATGAATGATAAAGGGATCATGTTCAATCAAACTTGGCTTTATCAAGGTAGTAACTGGTATGCCTTTAAATCATCAGGAGCCATGATTGCGAGTGATTGGCTTTACGACCAAGGCAAGTGGTACTATTTATCAACTTCAGGAGCCATGAAAGCAAGCACTTGGGTTTATGACAAGGGAGAATGGTATTATGTAAGTTCTTCTGGTGCCATGCTAGCGAATGATTGGGTCAAAGATAATGGCCAGTGGTATTATCTGGCTTCATCAGGTAAGATGCTTCGTAATACCTACACACCTGATGGTTACTACGTTGGCAACTCAGGTACCTGGCAATAAGAATAATACTCTTCGAAAATCTCTTCAAACCACGTCAGTTTCATCCACAACCTCAAAACGCTGTTTTGAGCTGACTTCGTCAGTTCTATCTACAACCTTAAAGCAGTGCTTTGAGCAACCTGCGGCTAGCTTCCTAGTTTGCTCTTTGATTTTCATTGAGTATAAGAAGTCCTTTTCCTTAAAGGAAGGGGCTTTTTACTTGCGTTTCTGCTGCTTCCTCATTTGTCCTAAAGTCTTTTTTGTGTTAAAATGAATGGTATGAAAGCTAAAAAAATGTTGATGGCAGGCTTGGCTCTGCTAGGTATTGGAAGCCTTGCCCTTGCTACGAAAAAAGTTGCAGATGACCATAAGCTCAGGAAGACTCAGGAAGAGTTAACAGCGATTGTGCGAGACCATTTTTCAGACATGGGGGAAATTGCGACCCTCTATGTTCAAGTCTATGAAAGCAGTCTAGAGAGCTTGGTTGGTGGCGTCATTTTTGAGGATGGCCGTCATTATACCTTTGTCTATGAAAATGAAGATCTAGTCTATGAGGAGGAAGTCTTATGATACAACCAGCAAGTTTAGAAGAATTGGCATCTTTGGTGGAAAAAGAGGGCAAGAAGGTCTTTCTTTTTGTGGCAGACTGGTGTGGCGATTGTCGTTATATCTATCCTGCCTTACCAGAAATTGAGGAGACCAATCCAGAGTTCACCTTTATTCGAGTGGATAGAGACCAGTATATGGATTTGGCCAAACTCTGGGATGTATATGGAATCCCTAGCCTTGTTGTTCTAGAAAAAGACAAGGAAATTGGTCGTTTTGTTAATCGCGACCGTAAAAGCAAGCAACAAATTAACGACTTTTTAGCAGGACTGAAATAGGAGAAAAAGGAAACAATGATTTTTACATATAATAAAGAATATGTCGGTGATGTCCTTATGGTCATCGTGAAAAATAGCGGAGATGCCAAACTGGATGTGGAGCGCAAAGGCAAGGTAGCCCGTGTTTTTCTAAAAGATAATGAGGAAACAGTGGCTTGGAATATTTTTGAAGTTTCAAGTTTATTTGAAATTGCAGAGCGCGGTCAAGTATTTTTGACAGATGAGCAAGTCGCTCGTTTGAACCAAGAATTACAAGCGGAAGGTTTTGCAGAAGAAATTGTCAATGACAAGGAACCTAAGTTTGTTGTTGGTGAAATTGTCGAGATGGTAGCTCATCCAGATAGTGACCACCTCAACATCTGCCAAGTTGCAGTCGCAAGTGACAAGACAGTGCAGATCGTTGCAGGGGCTCCTAATGCGCGTGTGGGGTTGAAAACCATTGTGGCTCTTCCTGGAGCTATGATGCCCAAAGGCAATCTTATTTTCCCAGGTGAGCTTCGTGGCGAAAAGAGTTTTGGCATGATGTGTAGCCCTCGTGAATTGCATTTGCCAAATGCTCCGCAAAAACGTGGTATTATTGAATTATCAGAAGACCAAGTTGCCGGAACTCCATTTGATGCAGCTAAACACTGGACTGCCTAAGAAGTTGTTAGTATCTGATAGACCAGCTAGAAGGAAATAAGATGGCAAAAAATGTTGTGATTACAGGAGCGACATCAGGAATTGGTGAAGCGATTGCGCGTGCTTATCTGGAGCAGGGTGAGAATGTCGTTCTAACTGGACGACGGATAGACAGACTAGAAACCCTCAAGTCGGAGTTTGCAGAAGTCTTTCCAAATCAAACAGTTTGGACCTTTCCACTAGATGTCACGGATATGACTATGGTAAAGACTGTCTGCTCTGATATTCTAGAAACGATAGGTCAGATTGATATTCTGGTCAACAATGCCGGACTGGCTCTAGGTTTAGCACCTTATCAGGACTATGAAGAGTTGGATATGTTGACCATGCTGGATACCAATGTCAAAGGTTTGATGGCAGTCACTCGCTGTTTCTTGCCAGTAATGGTAAAAGCCAATCAAGGACATATCATCAACATGGGGTCAACCGCAGGAATCTACGCCTATGCGGGTGCCGCTGTTTACTCAGCTACCAAGGCTGCGGTTAAGACCTTTTCAGATGGTCTGCGAATTGATATCATTGCAACGGATATCAAGGTGACAACCATTCAACCGGGGATTGTCGAAACAGATTTTTCGACGGTACGTTTTCACGGTGATAAAGAACGAGCTGCGTCCGTTTACCAAGGAATAGAAGCCTTGCAAGCTCAGGATATTGCAGACACAGTAGTCTATGTGACCAGTCAACCTCGTCGTGTTCAGATTACAGATATGACCATTATGGCCAATCAACAGGCGACAGGTTTCATGGTTCATAAAAAGTAAAAAATTTCCTCGAAAAGTTACAAATTTCTGTAACTTTTTTTGATTTCCTACGAATAGATAAGTAGGAGGAAAAAATATGTATAATAAAGTTATCTTGATTGGGCGTTTGACGTCTACACCAGAATTGCACAAAACCAACAATGACAAGTCAGTAGCGCGAGCAACTATCGCTGTGAACCGTCGTTACAAAGACCAAAATGGGGAGCGCGAAGCTGATTTTGTTAATATGGTCCTATGGGGGAGACTAGCAGAAACATTGGCAAGCTACGCAACTAAAGGTAGTCTTATCTCTGTGGATGGAGAACTTCGTACCCGTCGCTTTGAGAAAAATGGTCAAATGAATTATGTGACCGAAGTACTTGTTACTGGATTCCAACTATTGGAAAGTCGTGCCCAACGTGCCATGCGTGAAAATAATGCAGGACAAGATTTGGCGGATTTGGTTTTGGAAGAGGAAGAATTGCCATTTTAAACATTGAAAAGTCTGAGTTAGTCTCAGGCTTTTTTATACTGTCTAAATGTGTTACAATGAACTAGTTGAAACTTTTTGGAGGTTGGAATGAGTAGAGAATATACAAGAACAATCGTCAAAATTATATTTTGTACAGTAGTCGTATTTGTTTTTGCGATTTATACTCATGTGAGTCAGACAGATCCTATTCCGGGACAAATAAAAGTTGGAGCGACTTATATGACGATGAATAGTGAATTTTATAGACATTTACATAATGAGATTCAACGCTATTCTGATTCAGAAGGTCAGATATTGTATACTCGGGATGCAGAGATGAGT
>NZ_JBKOTT010000046.1:0-6660 GCF_049737895.1 Streptococcus sp. CL8.13
GCTAGTCTTTTGAGTAATCCTGAGTTGTTAGTAAAAGCCAACCTAAAAGAAACTTCAATCTTTAACTTGGCCAAGAAACTCGACGTGGATCCACTTGCTTTAACGGCATTTTACAAAGAAAGGAGAGAAGGATGCAAGCTAAATTAATCGGTTACCAGCATAGAGATACTGTGATTCATCGCTTGTCAGGAGCTGGGAAACTCCTCTTTTTCATTCTCGTGTCATTGGCGGCCATGATTAGCTATGATACCAGATTGCTTGTTCTGATTGCTATTTTTTCGGTCTTTCTTCTCTATTTGTCAGAAATTCGTTTTAAAGATGTTTCCTTTGTGGCCGTTTTTGCGACGGTATTTGCCATTTTAAACGTTTTGATGGTCTATCTCTTTTCTCCCGAGTATGGGGTTGGACTTTACGGAGAGAGAAGTGTGATTTGGCAGGGAATCGGTGACTACACTCTGACTAGTCAAGAGCTTTTTTATCTGCTAAATCTGGCTATTAAGTACCTTTGCACCATTCCTCTAGCTATTATCTTTTTGATGACAACCCACCCTAGTCAGTTTGCTTCCAGTTTAAATCAAATTGGTGTGTCCTATAAGATTGCCTATTCTGTCAGTCTAACCTTGCGCTATATTCCAGATTTGCAGGAAGAATTCTTTACTATCAAGATGTCTCAGGAAGCGCGTGGGATGGAATTATCCAAGAAAGCTTCTCTTATGCAACGAATCAAAGGCAATCTGCGCATTATCACTCCCTTGATTTTTAGCTCGTTAGAACGGATTGATACCATCGCGACCGCCATGGAGCTTCGACGCTTTGGGAAAGAGAAAAAACGCACTTGGTATAGTTATCAGGCCTTGAAAAAAGGAGACTATATTACCTTGCTCTTGGCAGCCTTGTTTTTAGTAGCTAGTTTACTACTTATCTTGCAGAATCAGGGACGATTTTACAACCCTTGGAAATAGCTTGAAAAAATTGAAAAAATCAAGTCGTTTCTATTGACAATGATTCTGAAAGTGTTATACTAAGAAAGTAGTTTCGCTGATTTACTTCAAACCTGTTGTGAGGTAAGTTAACGATGCCTTAACCACGCTGTTTGCTGAGCTTGACTCCGGGCAGTGTGGCTATTTTTTTGCAATGGTGAAAGGAAGCAAGTCATGACAAATCACATTGTATTATTTGAACCACAAATTCCACAAAATACAGGCAATATTGCGCGTACTTGCGCTGCGACTAATTCTCCCCTCCACATCATCAAGCCAATGGGCTTTCCTATTGACGACCGCAAGATGAAGCGAGCTGGATTGGATTATTGGGATAAACTAGAGATTTATTTTTACGAGAGTTTGGAGGATTTCATGTCTCAGATGAAGGGCAAACTCTATCTGATTTCGAAATTCGCTGAGAAAGTCTATTCTGAGGTGGATTTATCGACTAACGAAGACCATTATTTTCTTTTTGGACGTGAAGACAAGGGTTTACCTGAGGACTTTATGCGCGAACATCCTGAGAAGGCTCTCCGTATTCCTATGAATGATGAACACGTCCGCAGTCTCAATGTCTCTAATACCGTCTGTATGATTGTCTACGAAGCCCTTCGACAGCAGAACTTTGCAGGTCTTGAGCTTGTTCATACCTATGAAGTGGATAAATTGAAATAAAAAATGAAAATGAACAAAATGCTTGCGCTTGCAAGCGTTTTTTGTTATGATAAAAGAGTCTTCAGGGCAGGGTGTGATTCCCGACCGGCGGTGACTTTAACTAGGAAATGATCTTTTCCTTTTATACTTTGTTGACAAGCTTTGCCTAACCAGAAGTTATGCCTACAGCTTGTCGCCTAGTCTAAAAGAAAAATCTCTATTTCCTTCTCTTTAAAGAAGTCCGCGAGCGCAAGCTGATGTGGTGAGATTCCACAACCGACAGTATAGTCTGGATGGGAGAAGACGAAAGAATAGCTTTGTCTGTTCTGATAGATTTATAGCTAAACTGTAACCGCTTGCTTGAATTTTCTTAATAGAGTGAGAGGGAACTTTTGGGATATAAAAAGTGAGAATAGATAGAGGAATCCTTTCTAACTTCTTCTGATTTTATAGAAAATTGGAGGAACCTGTTATGACAAACACACGTCGACTTTCGACCATTGCGATTTTATCAGCCATCTCATTTGTGCTGATGTACTTTGACTTTCCGCTTTTGCCAGCGGCGTCCTTCCTCAAGATCGAATTTAGTATCTTGCCAGTCCTTGTGGGTCTGGTGGTCATGGATTTGCCTGCTGCTCTAGGAATTCTCTTGCTTCGCTCACTCTTGAAATTGCTTCTTAATAGTCAAGGAGTGAATACTTACATTGGTTTGCCGATGAATATCGTAGCTTTGGGAGTTTTTGTCATCGTATTTGCTTTGATTTGGAAAAAGGAACGGACAACTCTTCGTTTCCTACTAGGCTCTCTAGCTGGGACTATTGGTTTAACCGTGGCTATGTTGGTTCTCAACTATGTTTACGCTGTTCCTTTGTACGCTAAGTTTGCTAACTTTGATATTGGAAAAATTTTGGGACTTTCCAACTACCTAATGACCATGGTATTACCTTTTAACTTGATTGAGGGTGTAATCTTTTCCGTTTCATTCTGGTTGTTGTACGTCCTTTTGAAACCAACCTTAAAACATTATGAGAGATAAACAAACATTTTTAATGAAGGGCAGTTTTGCCCTTTTACTTTTCGTTATTCTTGGCTACATGGTCAAATTTTACCCTGAAACGCTGGTCGGTTTTGACCAACCGATACAGACTGCCGTTCGAGGAGACTTACCAGATTATTTGACTATTCTTTTCCGCGCCATCACACGCTTGATTGATATTCCAGTGATTATCACTTGGGTTGTCATTACAGCTTTTGTCTTTTATCGTAATCGGTGGAAGATAGAAAGTTTCTTCATGCTGGGAAATCTGGCTTTGGCAGGACTTTTAATCGTGACCTTTAAAAATATCTACCAGCGCCCGCGACCAGCTATTTTACACTTGGTTGAGGAGAAGGGATTTTCTTTCCCAAGTGGCCATTCTCTGGCTGTGACGCTGATGGTAGGGACTTTGATTGTTATTCTTAGTCAGCGGATTAAAGATTCGGTCTGGAGAAAAATCGTACAAATCGTCCTTGGCCTCTACCTAGTCAGTGTGTTGGTATCAAGGGTCTATCTGGGAGTTCATTATCCATCAGACGTTCTTGCCAGTCTCTGTGTGGGCTTGGGAGTCTTGTTTATCGAGTTTCCCTTCTATGACAAGCTACGCTTCCAATGGCGATTTAAAGGCAAGCAGAAGTGAGTATCAAATTCCCTTGAGGAGAAAGAAATGAAAGTCAATATAGCAGATCTTCATCCGACTCAACTATACTTATCAGAAAAGAAGTTGCAAGATATTCAGATGCTTTACCAGTCGGCAGAAAGAATCCAAGTCGATCCAATCAGTATTCTTGCCTTTGGAGATTGCTTGTTGATTACAGATGGGCATCACAGGGCTTATCAGGCTTTATTGGCAGGTCGGGATACGATTTCTGCTGAGTTTGATAGAGATGGTGGTGATGAACTATATCATCTCTATGCGCAAGCCTGCGAAGAAAGAAAAATTTACTCTGTTCTGGATTTAAAAAATCATATCTTAGCTCAAGATGAGTATGAAGCAAAATGGTATAACTGGTGTGATGGTTTTAATCAAGCAGCAACTCTTTTGTTGAAAAGGAAAGCAGATGAAACGGATTTTACAAATAGATAATGCACTGCGTCTTGTTCCTTATTATAAGGTCAATCATTGTGAAGAAGCTTTTGCTTGGTATCAGGATGTGAACTTGGTTCACCTCGTAGATGGTGTGAAGAGACCGTACAGTCCAGCGACCTTGGAAGCTATGTATTCCTATTTGGATCAGCATGGTGAGCTTTTTTGGATTGAAGTTAAGGAGAAGGGGGAATGGTTTCCAATTGGGGATGTTACACTATCTCAGGATAATCTCCCCATTGTGATTGGGAATTCCGCTTACCAACATCGAGGACTTGGGAAAAAGATTCTAAGTGCTTTGATTGAATTGGCTCGAGTAAAAGGATGGAAAGAATTGAGAGTCAAGGAAATCTACACCTACAATCATGCTTCTAGGAGGTGTTTCAAGTCGCTTGGATTTGTGGAAAATGGAGCAACAGAAAAAGGAATGAGTTTTATATTGAAATTAATCTAATCTAACTTGTTTTTTAACTCAAAATCTGATAAACTATGTAGTAATTGAATAGAAATCTGCAAGACTAGTAACTCAAGGGAAGTATATCAGGGAGGAGAGCCGTGACTGCAAGCTCTTTATATGAAAGCTGGGTGAATTCACTTGCGCATGGATTTAGAAATGAAGGTCTGACTTGTCAGATGAAAACGGATGGTACCGCGTGTCAACGCTCCGAGTGGAGTTTTTGGCATGTGGTTTTCTTTTTATCTACGAGCGACTGATGGAGGAAATATGTCAACTATTGAAGAACAATTAAAAGCGCTTCGCGAAGAAATGCTGGCTAGCTTGAAGCAGATTACTGCTGAAAATGAAAAAGAGATGCAAGATTTGCGTGTCTCTGTCCTTGGTAAAAAGGGTTCGCTCACTGAAATCCTCAAAGGGATGAAAGATGTTTCTGCTGAGATGCGTCCAATCATTGGGAAACACGTCAATGAAGCTCGTGATGTCTTGACAGCTGCCTTTGAAGAAACAGCTAAGCTCTTGGAAGAAAAGAAAGTCGCGGCTCAACTGGCTAGCGAGAGTATCGATGTGACGCTTCCAGGTCGTCCAGTTGCGACTGGTCACCGTCATGTCCTCACACAAACCAGTGAGGAAATCGAAGATATTTTCATTGGGATGGGTTACCAAGTCGTGGATGGTTTTGAAGTGGAGCAAGACTACTATAACTTTGAGCGTATGAACCTTCCAAAAGACCACCCAGCTCGTGATATGCAGGACACTTTCTATATCACAGAAGAGATCTTACTCCGTACTCACACGTCTCCAGTTCAAGCGCGTGCAATGGATGCTCATGATTTCTCTAAAGGCCCTTTGAAAATGATCTCACCAGGGCGTGTGTTCCGTCGTGACACAGACGATGCGACCCACAGTCACCAGTTCCACCAAATTGAAGGCTTGGTTGTTGGGAAAAATATCTCTATGGCTGATCTTCAAGGAACCCTTCAGTTGATTGTGCAAAAAATGTTCGGTGAAGAGCGTCAGATCCGTCTGCGCCCATCTTACTTCCCATTCACAGAGCCATCTGTTGAGGTGGATGTTTCTTGCTTCAAGTGTGGTGGAGAAGGCTGTAACGTATGTAAGAAAACAGGTTGGATCGAAATTATGGGGGCCGGTATGGTTCACCCACGTGTCCTTGAAATGAGTGGTATCGATGCGACTGTTTACTCTGGATTTGCCTTTGGTCTTGGACAAGAGCGTGTAGCTATGCTCCGTTATGGAATCAACGATATCCGTGGATTCTACCAAGGCGATGTCCGCTTCTCAGAACAGTTTAAATAATGATTAGAAAAGTAGAAAAGGCAGATGTTGAGGTGTTGGCTAAAATTGCCAAACAAACCTTTCGTGAAACATTTGCTCATGATAATACGGAAGAGCAGTTACAGGAATACTTTGAAGAGGCTTATAGTCTGAAAACTTTATCAACTGAGTTGGAAAATCCTGACTCCGAAACCTATTTTATTATGCACGAAGAGGAGATAGCTGGTTTTCTCAAAGTCAACTGGGGAAGTGCTCAGATTGAGAGAGAATTAGAGGATGCTTTTGAAATTCAACGCCTCTATGTGCTACAAAAATTCCAAGGATTTGGACTAGGTAAGCAATTGTTTGGATTCGCTCTTGAACTTGCTACAAAAAATAGTTTTTCTTGGGCTTGGTTAGGTGTTTGGGAGCATAATACAAAAGCTCAAGCGTTTTATAATCGATATGGTTTTGAAAAATTTAGCCAACATCATTTTATGGTTGGTCAAAAAGTAGATACGGATTGGTTACTGAGAAAGAAATTAAGGTAAGAAGATGATTCTTCTATTGAAATGATAGGAAAGGAAAAGAACTAGAGTGGCAACTGTCATTCTGGAGAACTAAATTATGCTTGTATCTTATAAATGGTTAAAAGAATTGGTGGACATTGATGTGCCATCACAAGAGTTGGCTGAAAAAATGTCAACTACAGGGATCGAGGTAGAAGGTGTCGAATCACCTGCTGCTGGTCTCTCAAAAATTGTCGTCGGTGAGGTCTTGTCTTGCGAAGATGTGCCAGAAACTCACCTCCATGTTTGTCAGGTTAACGTTGGAGAAGAAGAAGACCGTCAAATCGTCTGTGGTGCACCGAATGTGCGTGCAGGCATCAAGGTCATGGTGGCACTTCCGGGAGCTCGCATCGCTGACAATTACAAGATCAAAAAAGGGAAAATCCGCGGTCTTGAGTCACTTGGGATGATCTGTTCACTTGGTGAATTGGGAATTTCTGACTCAGTTGTACCTAAGGAATTCGCAGATGGTATCCAAATCTTGCCAGAAGATGCTGTTCCTGGGGATGAAGTCTTCTCATACCTAGACTTGGATGATGAAATCATCGAACTTTCTATCACACCAAACCGTGCAGATGCCCTTTCTATGCGTGGAGTAGCTC
>NZ_JBKOTT010000047.1:0-6553 GCF_049737895.1 Streptococcus sp. CL8.13
AATTGTCCGCCTTCATGGTAAGAAAGATGAGCCGGTCATTCACGAAGTCGAAGAAAAACGAGAGTACTACGTCAATAAACTCGAGCATGCTAAAGATGTAAGTCACAGATCGTCTGGTTTGTAGAGGATACCTATATGATTCAAGCAAGAAACAAGTTAAGCCAAGAGGAGTTATCTGAGGCGAAAAAACTAATTAACTGTTGCCAAAACTATGACGGTACCTATCGTGATCCCTATCTCTCTAACATGCTTAATTTTGACCCAAACATGCCCGCCTTTTTCCTTTATTATGAAAAAGGCGAACTTGTTGGTTTATTAACTGTCTATGCTGATGACCAAGATGTGGAAGTGACGATACTGGTTCATCCAGATCATCGCCGTCAGGGAATTGCGCGTGTATTGTTTACTAGTTTTGAGAAAGAAACAGCCTCTTTCTCTATTCGTTCAGTTACTTTTCAGACAGAGCGTGTTTTTCTAGACCGCCATCCTGATTTTGTTAGTAACTGGGGATTGGTCGAGGATGAAGAGACAGAAACTTGGTTAGGTAAGGATAGAAAACCTTATCCGTTAGCAAATGTTTCCAATCTTGAAGTTTTGTTAGCAGATAGTTCGTATCAGGATAAAATTAGTCAGTTAAAATTTCAGGCATTCTCAGAGGAACATGAGTCTAGAGAGATTGTGGATAGATATGTCGCTGAAGCTCTGAAGGATCCAGAAAGTCGCTTATATATTTTGTTAAAAGACGGTCAGGTTATTGGAACTTGCACGGTAGATTTATCGACTAATACGAATTACTTCTACGGGTTAGCAATATCTGAACCTGAACGTGGGAAAGGCTATGGAAGTTACTTAGCAAAATCTCTTGTCAACCAACTAATTGAGCAAAATGACAAGGAATTTCAGATTGCAGTGGAAGATAGCAATGTAGGTGCCAAGCGCTTATATGAAAAGATTGGCTTTGTCAAACAAACCCAAGTGGTTTATCTGAATGCGAAAGGAGCAAGGGATTCCGAAGTGTAGAGACATTCGGACTGAAATTCAATTGAACTCTTAGTGATGAAATTAAGTGTTCTTGGATTTTGGCTTTCCTGATTATGATTTATGATTAAAATCTACGACACCATGTCTCGTGATTTGCGAGAATTTGTCCCGATTGAGGACGACAAAGTAAAGATGTATGTTTGTGGGCCAACCGTGTACAACTATATCCACGTGGGAAATGCTCGTTCAACGGTGGCTTTTGATACCATTCGTCGTTATTTTGAGTACCGTGGGTACGAGGTTGCCTATATTTCCAATTTTACGGATGTGGATGATAAGATTATCAACCGTGCCAAGGAAGAGGGCATCACGCCTCAGGAGGTTGCGGACAAGTACATCACTGCCTTTCGTGAGGATGTGACGGCCTTGGGCGTCAAACCTGCGACTCGCCATCCGCGTGTGGTGGAGTTTATGGCTGACATCATCCGCTTTGTGGAAGATTTGATTGAAAAAGGCTTTGCCTACGAGATTCAAGGAGATGTCTATTTCCGTGTGGAAAAATCTCACAACTATGCCAAATTGGCTAATAAAACCTTGGAAGATTTGGAGCTGGGTGCTTCAGGTCGTACCGATGAAGAAACAGCTCGTAAGGAAAATCCTGTAGACTTTGCCCTCTGGAAATCTGCCAAATCAGGCGAGATTTCTTGGGACAGTCCTTGGGGACCTGGTCGTCCGGGCTGGCACATCGAGTGTTCAGTCATGTCGACAGAGATTTTGGGCGACACCATTGATATTCACGGTGGTGGAGCTGACCTAGAGTTTCCTCACCATACCAATGAAATTGCCCAGTCAGAAGCCAAAACAGGCAAGACCTTTGCTAACTACTGGATGCACAATGGCTTTGTCAATATCGATAATGTCAAGATGTCCAAATCCTTGGGCAACTTTATCACAGTGCACGATGCCCTCAAAACCCTCGATGGACAAGTGCTTCGTTTCTTCTTTGCGACACAACATTACCGTAAGCCTATCAACTTTACGGAAAAGGCAGTGCGTGATGCAGAGACCAATCTCAAGTATCTGAAGAACACCTATGAGCAACCATTTTCTGGGACTGTAGATGCTCAAGAGTTACAGGACTTTAAAGACAAGTTTGTAGCTGCTATGGATGAGGATTTCAACTCTGCTAACGGTATCACAGTAGTCTTTGAAATGGCTAAATGGATCAACTCTGGCAACTATGATGCAAGTGTTAAGGAAGCTCTTGCGGATATGTTAGAAGTCTTTGGGATTGTCTTTGTTGAGGATGTTCTAGATGCAGAGATTGAAGCTTTAATCCAAAAACGCCAAGAAGCACGTGCCAATCGTGACTTTGCTACAGCGGACCAAATCCGTGACCAATTAGCGGCTCAAGGAATTAAGCTTCTTGACACCAAGGATGGAGTGAGGTGGACACGTGATTGATGTCAATCTCATTAACGGGATTGCGCTAGCATTTGAGGGAGATGCGGTGTATTCTATGTATATTCGTCGTCACCTCATTCTTAAAGGCATGACCAAACCCAATAAACTCCATCAAGAAGCAACCAAGTATGTGTCAGCCAAGGCTCAGGCTCGCCTGATTTCCCTTATGTTAGAGGAGCAAATCCTGACGGAAAAAGAAGAGGAAATCTACAAACGTGGTCGCAATACCAATAGCCACACCAAGGCCAAAAATGCTGATGTGGTGACTTACCGTATGTCCACAGGTTTTGAAGCTGTGATGGGCTATCTCCATATGACTGAAAATCTGGAACGGCTTGAGAGCTTGATTTCGTGGTGCATCCAAAAAGTGGAGGGCTAGGACATGATGGCAAAAGAATTACAAGACTGGTTTCCTGAAGCTCAGATTTCAGACCAACCAGTAGAGAAAGAAGGCTATCTCACACTCCCTTTAGCTTCTCAGCAGTGGATTTTGCTGGAGGAGGCTGAGCTCAGCGAGCGTGAAAAGCAGTTGGTTGCCCTTTTGAGCCAGCAGGAGCAGGCTCGTTCGCTCAATCCTTGGTATTCTTTTCTGATTGAGGGCAAGGGACAAGCACCACAAACTTTTAAAAAGATTCAGTTGGTTTATTGTCATCTTTCCTATTTTCAGCAGGAAAATCTAGCTTCTTGGCTGGATATGATGCGGACCCTTTTTCCTAACTGTCAGACGGTGCTTCAGGTCGGAGCTCAGGATTATGTTTTCGTGCTTCAACAAGATAAATACACTTCTGTACGAGCTATTTTAAGTGATACGATTGAAGCGGTTGAATATGACTTTGGACTGCGTCTATCTATCATGTTGGGCCAGGTTTGGTCTCAGACAGGCCATCAAGCCCTATCAGACTTGATTAAAGCAGAGCGAGATTTGTTTAAGACTTGGTGGCGTCAGGGTCACCAAGGTGTTCATACCTTTTCACAACTCTATCTTTGGAGTATGGGGGAAAGAGTTGTGGACCTGAGAGTCATTAAAGAATGCCTGCACCAGATGATTTTGGATCAAGATCAGATTCAGGAAATCATTCTCTCTCTTTGGGAAAATAGTGCAGTCCTAACTAAAACAGCCCAGCAACTCTACTTGCACCGCAATTCTCTCCAATACAAGATTGATAAATGGGAAGAATTGACAGGGCTACAGTTGAAGGAGTTGACAGATCTCACCCTGTGTTATCAGTTGATTTTACCAGATATTCTCTAAAGTTTTGTGCAAGTTGCACAGAACTTTTTTATTTTTTTGGTCACCTTGCCATAGAAATATAAAGCGTTTTCATTTATAATAAAACTATCAAAATACAAAAGGAGTTCACCTCATGGTAGAATTAAATCTTAAAAATATTTACAAAAAATATCCAAACAGCGAACACTATTCAGTTGAAGACTTCAACTTGAATATCAAAGACAAAGAGTTCATCGTTTTCGTAGGACCTTCAGGATGTGGTAAATCAACTACTCTCCGTATGATTGCAGGTCTTGAAGATATCACAGAAGGTACTGCATCTATCGATGGCGTGGTTGTCAACGACGTGGCTCCAAAAGACCGTGACATCGCCATGGTATTCCAAAACTATGCTCTTTATCCACACATGACTGTTTATGACAACATGGCTTTCGGTTTGAAATTGCGTAAATACAGCAAAGAAGACATCGACAAACGTGTACAAGAAGCAGCTGAAATCCTTGGATTGAAAGAATTTTTGGAACGTAAACCAGCTGACCTTTCAGGTGGTCAACGTCAGCGTGTTGCTATGGGGCGTGCTATCGTCCGTGATGCAAAAGTATTCTTGATGGATGAACCTTTGTCAAACTTGGATGCCAAACTTCGTGTATCTATGCGTGCTGAAATCGCTAAAATCCACCGTCGTATCGGAGCTACAACTATCTACGTAACTCACGACCAAACAGAAGCGATGACACTTGCAGACCGTATCGTTATCATGTCAGCAACTAAGAACCCTGCTGGTACAGGTACTATCGGACGTGTAGAACAAATCGGTACTCCTCAAGAAGTTTACAAAAACCCAGTTAACAAATTCGTAGCAGGATTCATCGGAAGCCCAGCTATGAACTTCATCAACGTGAAATTGGTTGGTAGCGAAATTGTTTCTGACGGTTTCCGTTTGAAAGTTCCAGAAGGAGCATTGAAAGTTCTTCGTGAAAAAGGCTACGAAGGTAAAGAATTGATCTTCGGTATCCGTCCAGAAGACGTGAATGCAGAACCTGCTTTCCTTGAAACATTCCCAGAATCAGTTGTCAAAGCTACTATCTCTGTATCAGAATTGCTTGGTTCAGAATCTCACCTTTACTGCCAAGTTGGTAAAGATGAATTTGTTGCTAAAGTTGACGCTCGTGACTACTTGCAAACAGGTGCAACAGTTGAACTTGGATTTGACTTGAACAAAGCACACTTCTTCGATGTAGAAACTGAAAAAACAGTTTACTAAGATAAATAAAACTCAAAACACTGCTAGAAATCTGGCAGTGTTTTTTGAGATTGCGTAGAAAAAACTCCTGGGAAATTCCAGGAGAGTATGAGTGGTTATTTAAACTTGAATCCTTCGTAAATAAGCTCTGTTTTTGGATTTTGTTTCTTAATCTGTTTGGCAAGTGACTTCATCATAGAAAGAGGACCACACATATAGACGCTCGCATGTTCGGGTACTTCTTTTTGTTCAAAATTAAGATAGGCGTCTTTCCTACTGTCTACTAGATGGAGTTCAAAATTAGGATTTTTCTGAGCATAGTCATGGAGCAAATCTATATAAACTGCATTTTCCTCTCCACGGAAGCTATAGTAGAAGTGAACCCGTTTATCTAAAATAGGATGTTCACGGATATAAGAGATGAAGGGGGTAATCCCAATACCTCCAGCAATCCAAACCTGATTTTCTCGTCCTTCTTCTATAATCATGTGCCCGTAAGCTCTGTCTAGTGTTACTTTGCTGCCGACTTGAAGATTGTCATAGATATTCTTGGTATGGTCACCTGAATTTTTAACAGTAAAGTAAAGAGTTTGACCATGGCCTCCTGAGATAGAAAAGGGATGCGGAGCACTTTCAAAGCCTTCTTGGAAAATCTTTAGGAAGGCAAATTGTCCTGATTGATAGTCGAAAGGTCTGCTAAGATGGATTTGAATTTCTCTAGTATCGTGATTCAAGCGTTTGAGATTGGTAATTTTCCCTAGATAGGGGAAGCCAATCTTTTGATAAAGGAGGATGATATAAAAACCAGCCAGTAATCCTAAAAGGGCATAGCTACCAACAAGAAAACTTAGAATATTAAATGTGAGAAGACGATTGCCCATCATCATGTAGACATGAAAGAGTCCGAAAATATAGGCTAGGTAAACTAGACGGTGAATCCATCGCTAAGCTTCGTATTGGATGTATTTGCCTAAATAGGCGACAAGGATGATACTGATAAAGATATAGATGGCAAGATTGCCAAACTGAGCAGCTAAACGAGAGCCCCACAAACCGCCCATACTAAAGTTATGAAAGATTAGTAGAATGATGGATAGAAAGGCTGTGAATTTGTGGACGGTGTAGACCTTCTTCAAACCGTGAAACCAGTTTTCTAGTAGTGGGAGATGAGTGGCTAGAATAAAAGTCAGAGATAGGCTTGTTAAAGCTAGTCCTGGAATCATGAATTGGGTAGAAGTGTTCATCCAAGTCAAAATAGTCAAGACAAAACTAGCTATGATAAAGAGTAGTCCTTTGAGTGATTTCATAAAAAATTCCATTTCATTAAGATTTTGATTTGTTGTAAATAAATTTGTTACATTTTATCATAGAAAAAGTATGGTGTCAAATTGAGGTCTATAAATATCTACTCTCATCAAAAAAACTCTCCAATTTAACTGGAGAGTGGTTGTTTATTCTGCAGCTTGTTGCCAACGTTTTGCTAGCATATGAGATAGGCTCGAAATTGCTAGGTTGAAGCTGAAGTAGATGAGGGCAATCAGGATATAAAGACTAAACACTTGCTCTGGTTCGAAATAACGGCCCATGAGAATTTGGCTGGCTCCAAAGAGTTCTTGTAGGGCGATAACAGAGTA
>NZ_JBKOTT010000048.1:0-6541 GCF_049737895.1 Streptococcus sp. CL8.13
TCATTGTTCAGTACTACAACCTTAGTTGTAGTGCCCTGCACATTGGTTCGTCTTGTTCAGTTTTCAAAGGTCTTTGTCACTCACTTCTCTCAAGCGACAACTATATTAGTATATCACAGGTGCTTTCGCTTGTCAACACTTTTTTGAAACTTTTTTAATCTTTTTTTCATCAAGTGCCTCAACCGCAACATACCATAGTCCGTACGGGATTCGAACCCGTGTTACCGCCGTGAAAAGGCGGTGTCTTAACCCCTTGACCAACGGACCAGAGTTATTTTCAACTCTTACTATTATACCGACTTTTCAAACTTTGTCAACTACTTTTTCTGTTTTTTTCTTTTTTTTGCATAGCTTCTTACCGAGTACGGATATCAAACTCCTTAAACACAATACGTAAGTCTCTTAATACTCTTTGACGCCCTCGGAAGCGTTCATGTCTTAGGACCCGTTCTAACTCTTCTTGTTTGTCTTTACTTTGTTTACTTCTATAATCTCTTAGTGTCTCATGAAAGAGATAATAATCATCTAGACACAGACCTCCCTCACTGATACGATGACTAATCTCACCTACTTCTTCATAGGGTTCTTTATCATATCTTCGTTTTTGACTTTCTTGCTTACGGATATAGTCTAGAATTCGATTACGGAACTTAGTTTTGAAGTATTTACGTAAGCGTGGAATATCTTCTGCCAACTCTTCTTCTCTACTAATCAATTCATGTAAGCAAATCATACCCTCTTGGTCCCAATCCGATAGATCCCATAAATGAAGGTAATATTCATTTCTACACTTATATACAATGCCTTGGACTTCTTTATACAATTTTTTAATCATAATGTTCCCCTTTCTAGATACAGTTTAACAGATTCAGAAACACTTTTGGCCCATTTCCCCATTCTGTTCCCTACACCGTCTAAACTGCACAAAAAAGAGAGGACACGCCTCTCTTTGGGTTATTTCTCATCATTCATTTTTGACTTTACTTCATCATAGGATAGTGCATGTGATTCCTCTTCTACTGTTTCAGGCATCTTTCCTGTTTCATAAAGAGATTTAATTTGTGTACTATCCAATGTTTCGTATTTCAATAGTGCTTCTGCAATCAACTTGTGAGTTTCACGATTTGACTGAATAATTTCAGCAGCTTTATTTCGTGCCTCATTTAATAATGAACGAACCTCTTCGTCAATTTCATAAGCTGTTTGTTCTGAAATTGATTTTTGAGGACTCTGTGCACCAAACATAGCATGGTTTCCTTCATATTGAACTGGACCAAGTTTTTCACTCATACCGTACTCTGTAACCATTGCACGCGCCATTTGTGTCGCCTGTTCAAAGTCGTTTGAAGCTCCTGTAGTTTGGACATTAAAGATAATTTCTTCGGCTACACGTCCACCCATTAAGCCAGCCAATTGCTCTTTCATATCTTCTTTAGATAGAAGCATTTGATCCTCTTTAGGAAGTGCAATCATATAACCGCCTGCACGACCACGTGGTACGATGGTAACTTTATGCACAACACGAGCATTCGACAAGACTAGACCAACAATGGTATGTCCTGCCTCATGGTAGGCAACCAATTCACGTTCTTTTTGTGAAACTGTCTTATCTTTCTTAGAAGGACCAGCAATAACTCTATCCTCTGCTTCATCAATATCTGAGGCATCAATTATCGATTTATTGCGACGAGCAGCGACTAAAGCCGCTTCATTCAATACATTCTCTAAATCAGCACCAACAAAACCTGGAGTTTGTTGAGCCACTAATTTCAAATCAACATCTTCTGCTAAAGGCTTGTTCTTAGCATGAACTTTCAAGATTGCTTCACGACCCTTAACATCAGGACGGCCAACCAATACTTTTCTATCAAAACGTCCTGGCCTCAAAAGGGCAGGGTCTAGTACATCTGAACGGTTTGTCGCAGCAATGACGATAATCCCTTCATTTCCCTCAAAACCATCCATCTCAATCAAAAGTTGGTTCAAGGTTTGTTCACGTTCGTCATTTCCTCCGCCAAGACCAACTCCACGTTGACGTCCAACAGCATCAATTTCATCGATAAAGATAATAGCTGGTGCTGCTTTTTTGGCATCTTCAAAAAGAGAACGAACACGACTAGCTCCAACTCCGACAAACATTTCTACAAAGTCAGAACCTGAGATACTAAAGAATGGAACACCTGCTTCTCCTGCAACTGCTTTGGCAAGCAAGGTCTTCCCTGTTCCCGGAGGTCCCTCCAAAAGAACACCTGCTGGAATACGGGCTCCAAGTTTTGTAAATCGTTTTGGATCTTTTAAAAATTCAACAACTTCAACTAGTTCTTGTTTTTCTTCCTCAGCTCCAGCAACATCTGAAAATCTTACTTTAATATCTTCTTTATTTGCAGCTTTAGCCTTACTACGTCCAAAACTCATCGGGTTACGGCTATTATTTCCTCCCATATTTCCCATCATAGAGAATAGGAAGAAGAATAGAATACCGAATGGCACAATGGATACAAGAATATTAATCCACATACCACTTGAACTTTCATGCTTAACAGTTACTTCCGCCTTATGGTCAGAAGCAAGTTTTTGCAATTCTGATACTGTAGTATCTGAAGGAAGAATAATACTTGAAAATTTCTCTACTGTTGTAGCAGAAGGAGAAAAGAACTGGATACCTGTTTCTTCTTTACTTGTTTTAGGATTTTTATAAACACCTGAAACTTCGATAACACTGCCATTTGGTTGGTAAGTCAATTCTTTTACATTGTCATCGGTAATTTCTTTTACCAATTCTGTATAATTAATTTGCTCACTTTTCCCTGCAACACTACCTGTACTAAAATACTGGTAAGCTGTAACTAGGAAAAAAATAAGTAATAACCATAGAAAAGGATTTTTAATTAAACCATTATTTTGTTTTTTCATTAAAAATTGTTCTTTCTAATTTGAATATACTTCTTCTTTCAATACTCCAACATAAGGAAGGTTACGATAGTTTTCTTTGTAGTCTAAACCATAACCTACTACAAACTCATTTGGGATAGTAAAGCAGGTATAGTCTGCCTCAATTTCTACAACACGTCCCTCTGGTTTATCCAACAAGGTTGCAATTTTAACAGAAGCAGCCTCTCTTGCTTTAAACATATCTCTTAAACTCTTCAAAGTTTGACCTGTATCAATGATATCTTCTATAAACAGAACATGTCTTCCTTTGATATCTTGAGTCACATCTTGCTTGATATTGATGACACCACTACTTGCTGTTCCACCATGATAGCTAGAAACCATCATGAAGTCCATTTCAATATGTGTGTCGATATGTTTAACCAATTCAGCCATAAAAGGAATAGATCCTTTTAAAATCCCAACTAAAATTGGATTTTTTCCTGCATAGTCTTTAGTGAGTTGAGCACCTAATTTTTTAGCAGCTTCTGTAATTTCATCGTGTGAAACGAGGATTTTTTTAATATCGTTTTCTAACATTTTTTTACCTATCTATTTTTTCTATATAAAGTACAGTGTTCATTATATCATTTTTCGTGTTTTTACTCAAATTACTGGTCGCAATTCCCAAAATTGAGACAATTTCACCAAATTGCTCAATAATCAGAGCAGATTTTCGTTTTTCCATAGGGATTTTCAAATCAATAAATAGACGTCTTAGTTTTTTTCTATGCCCATTTAGAATCAAAAAATCTCCTGTTTTTCGATGACGAATGTGTATAGATGTTTCCCGTGAAACAGGTATTTGTTGAATTGAATCACCTTCTAAAGGAAGTCCAAAGGAAAACAAATATCCTTGGTAAGATACTTGATTTTGATAGTGTAACACAAGTTCATCTTCCTTTTCATCAGCCTGAGGACTGATTTTACAAATCTGAAACTGTTGATACTCTTTTACTAATTCATAACCATTTTTAAGCGGATGACGATACTGGCTTTTAGTTTTTAAAATTTGTCTAACTTCTTCAAACTGAGCTTTTGTGAGATTCAAATCTGGAAAACGATTCAGATAATCTTCAAGTAAAACTCTTTGTGTCGACTCAGAGTAAGACAATAACTGCTCTAAATTTTCCACATCAATATTCTTAGATAATTCAGCTATAGCTAAGTCATAATCTAAAATTTCATTTCCGATACTTAAGATTGCATCTCTAAATCTAGGATTTTCTTTTTCTAATTCTGGTAAATAAGAATTTCGAATACGATTGCGAAAATAATGATTTTCCTGATTTGATATATCTTCAAAGTGAAAAATTGGTGGAAAGTCTTTTTTCTGAAAATGCAAGAAGGGCCGAATGATTTCTATCTCTCCGACTACTTGCTTCTCCTTAATTCCTGATAGATAGCGCAAGCGAGTCCCTCGAATCAAACGCATCAAAATCGTTTCCACCTGATCATCAGCATGGTGGGCAGTGACTAAAGCTGTCGCACCTGTCTTTTTCATGACCTCTTGAAAAAAATCATAACGAAAATGTCGAGCACGCGCTTCTGAAAATTCTCCTGAAAAATTGCTGATATAAATAGGAAGCTCTGCTTCAGCAGCCAACTTCCTTAATTCCTTTTCTTCCCAATCTGATTCAATTCTCTGCTTATGATTAACATGAGCTAAAATCAATTCAATTTCCAACTCTTTTTGATACGTAGATAACACCTTAAATAGAAACATAGAATCTAATCCACCAGAAAGAGCTAGCACCACCTTAGTATGTTTTTTAAAATATTCTCTCTTGAGAAAATGATTTAAAAAATCTTGTTCCCTCATTTTAGAACCTCATAAACATCCTTGGCTATCTTAGAAATCGTATCATAATCAGAATTTTTAGTGAAAATAGAAAGAATAAATGGAGAATCTGCATAGACAACACCAGTATCATGCTTAAATTCATCCGCATCTCCAATTTTATGAGCTACTTTAACAGAAACACCTTTGGCAATTCTCTCATTATCAAAATCTGTTTTAGTCAAAGACTCTAGCACAAATCCATTTTGATTATAAATAGCTTCCATGGCCTTCCCAGCCATCTTAGAAGAAATCAATTTTTCTTTTGAATCCCAATCATCTCCCATAATAGCAGACATCTTGGATTTAAATGTGGCATCAGATTGGTTTGAAATGTAATATCCCAATAGATTATGAGCTACATTGTCCGATTCTTTAGATACTTTCGTTATTAAGTCCTTGAGAGAATACTCTTTATTATCCTCTTTTTTAGGGAGGCTACCACTTCCCTCTGGTTTATAAGAACCTGGAAAATCATTGACTGCAGATACGTATTTTACAGTCGTGTCTAACTGATAAATCCCCTCATTTATTTTTTCTTGCGTATAATAAAGATAAGGGAGTTTCAAAACACTAGCTGCATACATCTTTTCATCTTGATTGATACCAGCTTCTTTTCCAGTAGTTAGTTGCTTAACATAAATAGAGAAATAATCTTTCTGATATTTTTCAGATAACATTTCTTGGACTTTACTTATCCGATTATCTTCTTCAGAAGTTGATTCCTTATCTACCCATCCAGCCTGATCAATATGTAGAAATTCTCTTCCTTCTACAAACATGGTCTTGTCGATCGATACTTGCGAATAAGCTGATAAGGATGATTTCACTTCTTTTAAGTCATAAGGGCTATTATACAGTTTAAAATCAGATTCTAACCATACTTTTTTGATTGTAGGAGTTACCTCTGACTGATCATATAAAAATCGTTTGTCTGCAGCAATAAATTGATGATTTGATAGCTTAAATACCGGAATTCCTTGTTTATTTAAGCGCCACTCGGTTATTTGAAAACTTGTTTGGGGAGTTAATTTTCCAGATTTCACTACTAAATCTTCATTCGCATAAACAGGAACCTCTCCATAAACCATGGGAGAACTTAATTTTTCTCTAAAATAAATACCAAAGTTAGATTGTGAAAGGTAATAAATTTCTTTCGAAGTATAGACTACTTCTTTTTCTGTGCTAACGACTTTTGAAATGGTCAAAAAACTCGGTAACAACAAAATAATTAAGAATTTACGCATTCTTCCTTTCCTTTTCTTCTTGTAAACGCAATAATTGATTTTTATCAGCCAACTCTTCCAGCTTTTCTTCCGATAGACTCAAAAATTGCTCTATTACATCTAATAAATTTTCCATTTTATCACCTTGGGAGCAAGTCAGGAATCGTATAAACAGCTTCCCGATTCTTAGAATAATAATATTTTGCACGCATGTATTTAGCAGCATAATCTTCATCTTTCAACTTTGTGGCAAAAGCTGTCTCTTTCTCCTTTTCCTCACTCAAGGTTTGATACTGAGTTTGCAATTCTGATAACTGTTGACGTCTTTGGAGTAATTGATGATAGCTTTGAGCAAGATTATAAGTTGGTAAAATGAACAATAAAATCATCAAAATAAGAACCCAACCCATGAAACGATTACGTTTTTGTCGTTCTTTCATCAGATAGCGACGACGTTGGTGTTCATTTTGAATAAAAGAATTATTCAATTGTACGATATTTTTAGACATTTTCTTCTACCCGTGTTTCACTGATAATTTCATAC
>NZ_JBKOTT010000049.1:0-6446 GCF_049737895.1 Streptococcus sp. CL8.13
CAAAAACCTTTGGAGTCGGAGGACTACCAATTACGACTAATATTTCTCTTGCGGTCAATTTTAACACAGACGAGATTTCAAATATTGTCTTTCGTGTTAACGATACTAGCTTGAGCCAGACTTTGGGGCCAGAGTTGGCAAGAAGAATGACAGAGATTTCAGGTCTCCAACAAGGGGAGTATCAGGTAGCAGATGCAACAGAAGCCTTCAACGAAGTTCAACAAATGTTCGGTTTTATAACTACGATTATTAGTGCCATTGCGGGGATTTCCCTCTTTGTTGGAGGGACTGGTGTTATGAACATTATGCTTGTTTCGGTGACAGAGCGTACCCGTGAGATTGGTCTCCGTAAGGCTTTGGGTGCAACGCGTGCCAATATTTTAATTCAGTTTTTGATTGAATCCATGATTTTGACCTTGCTTGGTGGAGTTATTGGTCTAACCATTGCGACAGGCTTAACCGCTATAGCTGGTCTACTCTTGCAAGGATTGATAGCTGGTATAGAAGTAGGAGTATCAATCCCAGTTGCCCTATTTAGTCTTGCAGTTTCGGCTAGCGTGGGTATGATTTTTGGAGTTTTGCCAGCCAACAAGGCATCGAAACTTGATCCAATTGAAGCCCTTCGTTATGAATAGAATAAACAAGATGGACACTCGTCTATCTTGTTTTTTGTATGGATTTCCCTATCGAAAATCCTTAAAAATGTGATATAATGAAGTGTTAGAAAAACAGGTTTCATTTGCCTGGAAAGGAAAAATTATGTCTGAAAAGAATTTTTATATTACAACGCCGATTTACTATCCATCTGGTAAACTTCATATTGGTTCTGCCTACACAACCATCGCCTGTGATGTCCTAGCCCGTTACAAACGCCTGATGGGTTACGATGTCTTTTATCTGACAGGTCTTGATGAGCATGGTCAGAAAATCCAGCAGAAAGCAGAAGAAGCTGGCATTACACCTCAAGCTTATGTTGATGGGATGGCAGTTGGAGTCAAAGAACTCTGGCAATTACTAGATATCTCATACGATAAATTTATCCGTACAACTGATGACTACCATGAAAAAGTTGTCGCACAGGTCTTTGAGCGCTTACTTGCTCAAGATGATATCTATTTGGGTGAATACTCTGGTTGGTATTCAGTCTCAGATGAGGAATTCTTTACAGAAAGCCAGCTTGCGGAAGTTTTCCGTGATGAAGCTGGAAATGTAACTGGTGGTATTGCTCCATCAGGACACGAGGTTGAATGGGTATCTGAAGAATCATATTTCCTTCGTCTTAGCAAGTACCAAGACCGTTTGGTCGAATTTTTCAAGTCCCATCCTGAATTTATCACTCCAGATGGCCGTCTGAATGAAATGCTTCGCAACTTCATTGAGCCAGGTTTAGAGGATTTGGCGGTATCTCGTACCACATTTACCTGGGGTGTACCAGTCCCATCAAATCCAAAACACGTTGTCTATGTTTGGTTTGATGCTCTACTCAACTATGTGACAGCTCTTGGCTACGATCAAGACGAACACGCTAACTTTGACAAGTTCTGGAACGGAACAGTCTTCCATATGGTTGGAAAAGACATCCTTCGTTTTCACTCAATCTACTGGCCAATCCTTCTTATGATGTTGGATATCAAATTGCCAGAACGTTTGATTGGTCATGGTTGGTTTGTCATGAAAGACGGAAAGATGTCTAAATCTAAAGGGAATGTTGTCTATCCTGAAATGTTGATAGAGCGTTTTGGACTAGATCCACTTCGTTACTACCTCATGCGTAGCCTTCCAGTTGGTTCAGACGGAACCTTTACTCCGGAAGACTATGTTGGCCGTATCAATTATGAATTGGCTAATGACCTTGGAAACCTCCTCAACCGTACTGTTTCTATGATTAACAAGTACTTTGATGGACAAATTCCAGCCTATGTAGAGGGCGTGACAGAGTTTGATCATGCTCTTGCTGAGGTTGCAGAACAATCAATCGCAGACTACCATACACACATGGAAGCAGTTGACTACCCACGTGCTCTTGAAGTAGTCTGGACTCTGATCTCTCGTACCAATAAATACATCGATGAGACCGCACCATGGGTCTTGGCCAAGGATGAAGCTCTTCGTGACCAATTGGCAAGTGTCATGAGTCACTTGGCAGCTAGCCTTCGTGTCGTTGCTCACTTGATTGAGCCGTTTATGATGGAAACTAGTCGTGCAGTTTTGACTCAACTTGGCTTGAATGAAGTTTCTAGTCTTGAAAACTTGAACTTGGCTGACTTCCCAGCAGATGTGACTGTAGTTGCCAAAGGAACACCAATCTTCCCACGTCTGGATATGGAAGAAGAAATCGCCTATATCAAGGAACAAATGGAAGGCAACAAACCAGCAGTCGAAAAAGAGTGGAACCCAGACGAAGTTGAACTCAAACTAAACAAGGAAGAAATCAAGTTTGAAGATTTTGACAAGGTCGAAATTCGTGTCGCAGAAGTCAAAGAAGTGTCTAAAGTAGAAGGTTCTGATAAGTTGCTTCAATTCCGCTTGGATGCTGGTGATGGTGAAGATCGTCAAATCCTCTCAGGGATTGCTAAGTACTATCCAAACGAACAAGAGTTGGTCGGCAAGAAAGTTCAAATCGTTGCTAACCTCAAACCTCGTAAGATGATGAAAAAATATGTCAGTCAAGGGATGATTCTCTCAGCTGAACATGATGGACAATTAACCCTTCTCACAGTTGATCCAGCTGTACCGAATGGAAGTGTGATTGGGTAAAAGTATACAGGACTAGTTCATGCTAGTTCTGTTTTTTATTTACACTCAATGAAAATCAAAGAGGAAACTAGGAAGCTAGCCGCAGGTTGCTCAAAGCACTGCTTTGAGGTTGTAGATAGAACTGACGAAATCAGCTCAAAACACTGTTTTGAGGTTGTGGATAGAACTGACGAAGTCAGTACCCATACCTACGGCAAGGCGACGCTGACGTGGTTTGAAGAGATTTTCGAAGAGTATTAACTATTATGCTTTACAAACTAGTTTAGAAGTAGTATACTATAGGTGAGTCCACTAGTAGGTATTACAAAATAGATTAGAAGGGAGAAGGGATGAAGGAAACTCAACTATTAAAAGGTGTTCTTGAAGGTTGTGTCTTGGATATGATTGGTCAAAAAGAGCGATATGGTTATGAGTTGGTTCAGACTTTACGAGAGGCTGGATTTGATACTATCGTTCCAGGAACTATTTATCCTTTGTTGCAAAAGTTAGAAAAAAATCAATGGATTAGAGGCGACATGCGTCCGTCGCCAGATGGTCCAGATCGGAAGTATTTTTCGTTAACCAAAGAAGGAGAAGAGCGTGTCTCGGTCTTTTGGCAACAATGGGACGATTTGAGTCAAAAAGTAGAAGGGATTAAGAATGGGGGTTAAACCATGAAGAAAATGAAGTATTATGAAGAAACAAGCGCTTTGCTACATGAGTTTTCTGAGGAGAATCAGCAGTATTTTGAGGAACTGTGGGATAGTTTTAATCTTGCTGGATTTCTCTATGATGAGGACTATCTCAGAGAGCAGATTTATTTGATGATGTTAGATTTCTCAGAAGCAGAACGAGATGGCATGAGTGCAGAGGATTATTTAGGTAAGAATCCTAAAACAATAATGAAAGAGATGCTCAAGGAAGCACCACACAGTTCTATCAAGGAGTCCCTTTTGACGCCAATTCTTGTCCTAGCGGTATTACGTTATTATCAACTACTAAGTGATTTTTCTAAAGGTCCTCTCTTAACAGTCAATTTGCTTACTTTTTTAGGGCAACTTCTTCTTTTTCTGATTGGATTTGCTCTTGTGGCCACAATCTTACGTTGGGACTTAGTCCAAGATTCTCCTAAAATGAAAATTGGCACCTAGATTGTTGTTGGGATTCTTGTTCTGCTAGTTGTTCTGGGATATGTAGGAATAGGAAGTTTTGTACAAGAAGGAGCATTTTATCTTCCTGCTCCCTGGGATAGTTTGTCTGTCTTTACGATTTCCCTGATCATCAGTATTTGGAATTGGAAAGAACCGATTTTTCGTCCCTTTAACAGTATGATTATTGCCCATTTTATTGTAGGTTCTCTGCTCCGTTACTATGAGTGGATGGGCATTTCAAATGTTTTTCTTACAAAAGCTATTCCTTTAGCTGTCCTCTTTATTGGAATCTTTGTCTTGTTCCGTGGGTTTAAGAAGATAAAATGGAATGAAATATAGTCAAAAAGCCGTTGAAAAGCGGTTTTTTGTTATAATTAAATGAAGAATGTAGAATCAAAGGAGAAAAATTTGATGAGATACATAACTCTTGGTCAAGATGACAAAGAATTATCAGAAATTGTTCTCGGAATGATGAGAATAGAAGATAAGTCTGTAAAAGAAGTTGAAGAGCTTGTAGAAACAGCACTGTCTGTTGGAATCAATGCTTTTGACTTGGCTGATATTTATGGTCGTGGTCGTTGTGAAGAACTGTTAGGTCTTGTCCTAAAAAATCGTCCAGATTTAAGAGAAAAGATGTGGATTCAGTCCAAATGTGGCATTCGCATTGAAGAATTTACCTATTTTGATTTTTCTAAGGACTATATTATAAAATCAGTTGACGGAATTTTGCAAAGATTGAAGATTGATCATCTAGATAGCTTGCTTCTTCATCGACCAGATGCTTTGATGGAATCTGACCAAGTAGCAGAAGCCTTTGATCTCCTTTATAAACAAGGTAAGGTCCGAGATTTTGGAGTTTCTAATCAAAATCCCATGATGATGGAGTTGCTTAAAAAAGATGTCAAGCAGCCGTTAGCTGTTAATCAGCTACAATTGAGTGCGGCTTTTACTCCAGGATTCGAATCAGGTTTTCATGTTAATATGGAAGGTAGTCAAGCAACTATGCGAGATGGCAGCATTTTTGAATATTGCAAATTACACGATGTGGTCATTCAAGCATGGTCTGTCTTACAATTCGGGTATTTTAAAGGGAATTTTGTTGGAAATGAGAAATTTCAAGCTTTAAATCAAGTACTTGATCGTTTAGCTATTAAATATGGAGTAACCTCTTCAACTATTGCCATTTCTTGGATATTGCGTTATCCAGCAAAAATGCAGGCAGTTGTAGGTACCACAAATCCTAAGCACTTGAGAGAAGTTAGCCAAGCGGCAAACTTTAGCTTAACAAGAAAAGAATGGTATGAAATTTATCTTGCTGCAGGGAATAATTTGCCGTAAGTAGAAGCAGATGTAAATAAATCACAGTCAAAAAGCCGTTTTAAAGCGGTTTTTTTGTTATAATGAAGGGGAGGATTATTGATATTAAAGGAGAAAAACATGACATTTGAAGAAATTCTACCTGGGTTAAAGGATAAGAAAAAATATGTACGAACTGGTTGGGGAGGTGCTGAAAACTATGTCCAACTTTTTGACACTATCGAGCAAAATGGGGTTGCACTTGAAGTGACACCCTATTTCCTAATCAACGTTTCTGGGGAGGGAGAGGGTTTTTCCATGTGGAGTCCGACACCTTGTGATGTTTTGGCGACGGATTGGGTAGAAGTGCATGACTAGACGTGTATTGATTACGGGAGTGAGTTCAGGGATCGGCCTGGCTCAGGCTCGACTTTTTTTAGAGAAGGACTATCAAGTTTATGGAGTTGACCAAGGTGAAAATCCACTCTTAGAGGGTGATTTCCACTTTTTACAGAGAGATTTGACCTTGAACTTGGAGCCTATTTTTGATTGGTGTCCTCAGGTTGATGTTTTGTGCAATACTGCTGGAGTTTTGGATGATTACAAACCCCTATTGGAACAATCAGCGCAGGAAATTCAAGAGATTTTTGAAATCAACTACGTTACTCCAGTAGAGTTGACTCGGTATTATTTGACCAAAATGTTGGAGAATAAAAAAGGATCCATTATCAATATGTGCTCCATTGCTTCTAGCCTAGCAGGTGGCGGTGGACACGCCTATACTTCTTCGAAGCACGCCTTGGCTGGCTTCACCAAGCAGTTGGCTCTAGACTATGCTGAAACTGGAATTCAGGTCTTTGGTATCGCTCCAGGAGCAGTCAAGACAGCTATGACCGCTGCAGATTTTGAGCCAGGTGGTTTAGCGGACTGGGTGGCTAGTGAAACGCCAATCAAGCGCTGGATTGAGTCAGAAGAAGTGGCAGAAGTCAGTCTCTTTTTGGCCAGTGGAAAGTCCTCTGCCATGCAGGGACAAATTCTGACAATAGATGGCGGCTGGTCTTTGAAGTAGGAGGAGTTGGATGGATATTCAAGAGATCACAGAAGAAAATGCATCGCCATTAGTATTGAAGGTTAAGACTGAATTATTAGGATTTCCAGAATTGGACAAGACCTTGTATATGAATTGGAAGGTGAAGTAGGGGGATAATGGAACTATTTAAAACATGGAAGAAAAATATGGTTCTCTATGGTCTTAAATCTCAA
>NZ_JBKOTT010000050.1:0-6311 GCF_049737895.1 Streptococcus sp. CL8.13
TAAGAAACAACGTGACCTCAATAACGGTGAAATCGTAGCACAAATCATGCTGGTTCAGAAATACTTTGATGAGCGTGGTCAGGACGAACGCGTCAGCCATATCGTTGTCATGGGTATCGGTGAGCCCTTTGATAACTACAACAATGTCTTGAATTTCGTCCGTACCATCAATGATGACAAGGGAATGGCTATCGGTGCTCGTCACATTACGGTTTCAACCTCAGGTTTGGCCCATAAAATTCGTGATTTTGCTAATGAAGGAGTTCAGGTCAATCTTGCCGTTTCCCTTCACGCACCTAACAATGAGTTGCGTTCAAGCATCATGAAGATTAACCGTGCCTTTCCGATTGAAAAACTCTTTGCTGCTATTGAGTACTATATCGAAACAACCAATCGTCGTGTAACCTTTGAGTATATCATGCTCAATGAAGTAAATGACGGTGTAGAACAAGCCTTAGAATTGGCTGAATTGCTCAAGAACATCAAGAAATTGTCTTATGTAAACTTGATTCCTTATAACCCAGTTAGTGAGCATGACCAATATAGCCGTAGTCCTAAAGAGCGCGTCCTGGCCTTCTATGATACGCTTAAGAAAAAAGGGGTCAACTGTGTTGTTCGTCAAGAGCATGGTACAGATATTGATGCAGCTTGTGGACAATTGCGCTCTAACACAATGAAACGTGACCGCCAGAAAGCAGTCGCAGCAGTCAATCCTTAATGATGAAGAAAACTTATAATCATATTTTGGTTTGGGGAGTCATTTTCTATAGCATTTGTATCGTCTATTTTTGCTTTACTCCTCAAGAACATTCTCCCGTGGGAGTGGAAACTCCAGGTATTCAGCATCTTGGACGCCTGGTTTTTCTTTTGACTCCTTTCAATTCTCTCTGGAAACTGGGCGAAGTGAGTGATGTAGGACAATTATTTTGGATTTTTTTACAAAATATCCTCAATGTCTTCTTGCTTTTTCCTCTTGTTTTCCAACTCCTTTATCTCCTTCCAAACTTGCGTAAGACAAGAAAAGTGATTTTTTTCAGTTTTTTAGTGAGTCTTGGAATCGAGTGTACGCAGTTGGTCTTGGATTTTTTCTTTGATTTCAATCGCGTCTTTGAAATTGATGATTTGTGGACCAATACCTTGGGTGGCTATCTGGCTTGGCTCCTCTATAACCGATTACATAATACTCAATGAAAATCAAAGAGCAAACTAGGAAGCTAGCCGCAGGCTGTACTTGAGTACGGCAAGGTGAAGCTGACGTGGTTTGAATTTGATTTTCGAAGAGTATAAAAACAAGATAAGGAATTAAAATGAGTATTTTAGAAGTTAAAAATCTGAGTCACGGTTTTGGTGACCGTGCAATTTTTGAAGATGTGTCCTTCCGTCTCCTCAAGGGAGAACATATCGGTCTGGTCGGTGCTAATGGTGAAGGGAAATCGACCTTTATGAGCATTGTGACTGGTAAAATGCTGCCAGATGAAGGGAAGGTTGAATGGTCCAAATATGTGACCGCTGGTTACTTGGATCAGCACTCTGTCCTTGCTGAAGGGCAGTCGGTGCGTGATGTTCTCCGTACGGCCTTTGATGAGCTATTCAAAGCTGAAGCTCGTATCAATGACCTTTATATGGAAATGGCTGAAGATGGAGCGGACGTTGATGCTCTCATGGAAGAAGTGGGCGAACTTCAAGACCGTTTAGAGAGTCGTGATTTCTATACCTTGGATGCTAAAATTGATGAAGTAGCGCGTGCCCTTGGTGTCATGGACTTTGGCATGGATACAGATGTAACCTCTTTATCAGGTGGGCAAAGAACCAAGGTACTTTTGGCTAAACTCCTCCTTGAAAAGCCCGATATCTTGCTTTTGGACGAGCCGACCAACTACTTGGATGCTGAGCATATTGACTGGCTCAAGCGCTATCTCCAAAACTATGAGAATGCCTTTGTTCTTATTTCACACGATATTCCATTCCTGAACGATGTGATTAATATTGTCTATCATGTGGAAAATCAACAGTTGACGCGTTACTCTGGTGACTACTACCAGTTCCAAGAAGTCTATGCGATGAAGAAATCTCAGCTAGAGGCAGCCTACGAACGTCAGCAAAAAGAAATTGCGGATCTCAAGGACTTCGTGGCTCGAAACAAAGCGCGCGTTGCAACACGAAACATGGCCATGTCCCGCCAGAAGAAATTGGATAAGATGGATATTATCGAACTGCAAAGTGAGAAACCAAAACCATCCTTTGATTTCAAACCGGCTCGTACACCAGGGCGCTTTATTTTCCAAGCCAAGGATTTGCAAATTGGTTATGATCGTCCTCTGACCAAGCCTTTAAATCTTACCTTTGAACGTAATCAAAAGGTTGCTATTATCGGGGCAAATGGTATCGGGAAAACAACTCTCTTGAAGAGTCTCTTGGGAATTATCCCGCCAATCGCTGGGGAAGTTGAACGCGGTGACTACCTAGAACTTGGTTATTTTGAGCAGGAAGTAGAAGGTGGCAATCGTCAAACACCACTAGAGGCTGTCTGGAATGCCTTTCCAGCTCTCAACCAAGCAGAAGTCCGTGCAGCCCTTGCCCGTTGTGGTCTGACAACCAAGCATATTGAAAGCCAAATTCAGGTCTTGTCAGGTGGGGAACAAGCCAAGGTTCGTTTCTGTCTCTTGATGAATCGTGAAAACAATGTCTTAGTGCTGGACGAGCCGACCAACCATTTGGATGTGGATGCCAAGGATGAACTCAAACGTGCTCTTAAAGAATACAAAGGGTCTATCCTTATGGTCTGCCACGAACCAGACTTCTATGAAGGCTGGATGGATCAAATCTGGGATTTTAACAAGCTAACTTAAGAATGAGGATAAAAGAAATACAGTACCGAATGTGGATACTGTATTTTTTTGGTTTTTAAGATTTAAAATTGTAATCTTTCACCACTTCGATGCTGTCGATTGTGATAGCAGTAGTTGGCTTGTCTTTTTCATCTTTTTCGGCTTTAGCAATTTTATCTACAACATCCATACCGTCAATCACTTGACCAAAGACTGGGTGTTTGCCATCTAGACTAGGGTTTCCCCCTTCTTTATAGGCTTCGATGATTTTCTTTGGATACTTGCTTGTAGGGAGTTTAGCAGAGGTATCTGTAGAGTTTTGGTTGATGAAGAACTGGCTGCCATTGGTGTTTGGTTGACCAGTATTAGCCATAGAAAGAGCTCCACGGATGTTATAGAGATAAGGAGTAATCTCGTTCTTGAAACCAGTTCCCTTGTCTTTAGTTTTATCCTTGTCATGCCAGATAGACTGACCACCTGTACCGTCTCCCTTTGGATCTCCAGTTTGGACCATAAAGCCATCGATGACACGGTGGAAGGTAATACCGTTATAGTAGCCTTCTTTGGCATGAGTGAGGAAGTTTTCAACCGCTAGAGGAGCGAGTTTAGGGAAGAGTTTGATACGGATATCTCCTTGACTTGTGTGGAGAATCACTTCAGCCTCGTCTTCAGCAACTTCTTTAGATAGTTGTGGGAAATTGGCGTTTTCGTTTGTTAAAGCATCGTTTAACTCCTTGGCAGATTGGGCTGCTGCTTTGGAGCTTTCCTCAGTGGCCAAGCTAGAATCTACATAGTCATCACCACGCAAACTACGTTGGATACTGCTGCATCCAGCTAGAGCTACAGTGGATAGTAAAAGAAGGGTTGCTAGTTTTTTCATTCTGATCCTTTCAAAAATTCATTTCTACCATTGTACCCTAAAAGGAAGTGGATTTCAAATGTTAGTGACAAGACAGTTTAAGAGGAAGCCAACCAGAAAGTCGCTTGTTTAGGGGTATCAATACCATAAGTGTACTCGAAGTATTTAGGAAACCAGGTCTTAAGAAAGCTCGTAAAGCTAGCCAGTTCTCTAAACGTTAAGAAACGGCTACAATACAGCATTTATCAACACTTCATGGTTCACACCATGGGGTGTTTTTTGATGTTTTTTTAGCAAAATTCACACCATTACTTTTTAAGGTTACGGTAGGCAAATTCACCAACGGCCATAGGAACTACATTAGAAGTGTTGACATAAATCTGAGTTGTACCTGTATCGCTATGTGTTAGAGCTTCTGAAATGTCCTCTAGTGATGTGCCAAATTGTTTGGCAAGAGTTGCACCCGTATGACGTAATTTATGAGGTGTAGCGTGTGTTAGTTCTGGATGACGTGAGGTAGTCAGAGTGTAGTGGACCGTTAACATTGCTCTTCATATCGATATAAGTAAAGACATACTGTTCATCAGATTGGATAATTCCAAATTTTGCTAGTTCTCTTTTTTGTTGCTTTTCCCATGACTGAAGTAAATCAGTTAGTTCAACAGGAAATCGGGAAATTGTTTTTTATTTCCTTAGGTTGGTATTAGTAATAGACTTCCTGCGAAACAAAAATATGATACAATAAAACTATAAATTATGAATCAAGTAAAGTATTAAGTGATGCACGATTTAAGCGCCTTGTTGGTGTTCAGCGCACTACTTTTGAAGAGATGTTAGCTGTGTTAAAAACAGCTTATCAACGTAAACACGCGAAAGGTGGACGAACCCCTAAGTTAAGCCTAGATGACCTCCTCATGGCTACTCTTCAATATATGCGAGAATACTGCACTTATGAACAAATTGCGGCTGATTTTGGTATTCACGAAAGCAACTTAATCCGTCAGAGTCAATGGGTTGAAGCAACTCTTATTCAAAATGGTTTTACGATTTCAAAAACTCATCTTAGTGCTGAGGATACGGTGATTGTGGATGCAACAGAGGTAAAAATCAATCGTCCTAAAAAAATCAACTAGCCAATTATTCTGGTAAAAAGAAATGTCATGCTATGAAGGCTCAGGCGATTGTCACAAGCCAAGGGAGAATTGTTTCTTTGGATATTGCAGTGAACTATTGCCACGATATGAAGTTGTTCAAAATGAGTCGCAGAAACATCGGACAAGCTGGTAAAATCTTAGCAGACAGTGGTTATCAAGGGATCATGAAGATGTATTCACAAACGCAAACTCCGAGGAAATCAAGTAAACTTAAGCCACTAACTCTTAAAGATAAATCCTATAATCATGTGCTATCTAAAGAGAGAATCAAGGTTGAGAATATTTTTGCCAAAGTAAAAACGTTTAAAATGTTTTCAACAAGCTATCGAAATCGACGTAAACGCTTTGGATTACGAATGAATTTGATTGCTGGAATTATCAATCGTGAACTAGGATTTTAGTTTCGCAGGAAGTATAATAAAAGCCATTAATTATATATCAAATACAATCTATACTACTTATCAGTTAGTAAAAGATTTAAAAGATTTGACTAGTGAAACGATTGCTAGCGAGGTTCAGGATATGAGTGAAGAGCTACCCAAAAGAGATATTGCAATTGATAGTAGCCTAGTTCATTATGATGACGGTCTTCTTTTGGGAAGTTTAATCAATATTGAGGATAGCCAAGGAACACGACGAGTGTTATCTAATTTATCATATGAACTAACGCTTATGCATTTTTCACAGTTTCATCAAGGTTATGAGGTAGTTGGTATTTTACAATCTTTGCGACAAAAGTAATTGAGTTATTTATTAAGCAAATTATGATGATTGGAGTAATTGTGCTGAGAAATAATATAAAACGCAATCAACTTTTAAATTGATTGCGTTCTGTTTAGTTTTATTCTTTTCCATAAAGGTAACGACTAGCAATTAACCAAGTAGCAATATACATTATCACGTTAACCAAAAATGCGATAACGATGACTATATTCCAATCATGGGATAAATTAGTAGTTACAATCCCCATAATTGTTGTACCAAAAAGTCCACCAATCTGTTTGTTAGCGTTTAGAGTTGCACCAGCAATTCCAGATAATTCTTGACCAGCAGCTTCCATAAGAATGGTTGTAGTTGCTGGAGTTAACACTCCGATACCTAGACTCATTAAAGAAAATAAAGGAATTAGGATGTATAGTTGAATTTCATGAAAAAGAACTCCAATTCCAAAAATTCCTGCTGCTCCTACAATGGCAAAAATAATTGAGACAGTAGCGAGGCTTCCCACGGAAAATCGTTTTACAGCACGTGCGTAAAATAAATTACCAATAATTAAGACAATCATTCCTGGTAGAATGAGGAGTCCAGAAACCATTGAGGAAAGGTTTAAATAAGTTTGAAAATAGAGTCCTAGCACCAAAACAATGCCATATAGTGAAATGTTAACTACTAAACCTAATAGATTAGAGACAATAAACTTAGCATTTTTTAATAGTTGGTGGGGAACAATAGGTGCTTTACTTTTTTTAT
>NZ_JBKOTT010000051.1:0-6196 GCF_049737895.1 Streptococcus sp. CL8.13
TTATGATTTGAACAGTACAGGATGGGCTCCAAGCTATCAAGACCCAGCATCTTACTTGAATATCATGGATCCTAAATCAGGTTCTGCTATGAAACACCTTGGTATTACTAAAGGGAAAGATAAGGATGTTGTAGCTAAACTTGGTTTGGACCAATATAAGAAATTATTGGATGATGCAGATTCAGAAACTACAAATCTTGAAGAACGCTATGAAAAATATGCCAAGGCTCAAGCTTGGTTGACAGATAGTTCATTATTGATGCCAACAGCCTCATCTGGTGGTTCTCCAGTTGTAAGTAATGTCGTGCCATTCTCAAAACCGTACTCACAAGTTGGTATTAAGGGTGACCCATATATCTTTAAAGGAATGAAATTGCAAAAAGATATCGTTACAACAAAAGAATATGAAGAAGCACTGAAAAAATGGCAAAAAGAAAAATTGGAATCAAACGGTAAGTACCAAAAAGAACTAGAAAAACACATTAAATAAAGCAGAAAACTCTATATCAGACAAGCCTGATGTAGAGTTTTTTCTTGCTAGTTTTAGGATTTTCTTGTAAAATAGAAAAAGTGAAGAGAGGTATGAAATGAGTAAGAAAGATAAAAAAATCGAAATTCAAGTAGCAGATGCCAAGGTTAATGTAGGAAAAGACAGTTTTGAAGGCTATACCTTGACCATTGGTAAAAAAGTTATCGGAGAAATTGCCGAATTAGATGGACAATTTGCCATTATAAAGAATGGGAATGTCGATAGTTTTTATAAAAAATTGGAAAAAGCTGTGGAAATTTTGATTGAAAATTATAATTTAGCAAAATAAGTCTTGTTTTTTTGAAATTTTCATGATATAATGGTTCATGTTGATTGTAGGAGAGATAGCGAAGAGGCTAAACGCGGCGGACTGTAAATCCGCTCCTTCGGGTTCGGGGGTTCGAATCCCTCTCTCTCCATTTCATCAATGGGGTATAGCCAAGCGGTAAGGCAAGGGACTTTGACTCCCTCATGCGTTGGTTCGAATCCAGCTACCCCAGTTCTTAGGTAATAATCAAGATAAAAATCAAAATATCTTAGGGTATTTTATTTTTATAATTGAAAGACGTGAACGATATGAACATGTCCTTGCGGGTGCTTAGGAAAAAAATTATAAGTATGTCAAGTTTAAGAAGAACTTGATTGTTGGAGGATTTTTTAGATGAACGAATTTGAAGATTTGCTAAATAGCGTTAGCCAAGTTGAGACTGGTGATGTTGTTAGTGCTGAAGTATTGACAGTTGATGCGACTCAAGCTAACGTTGCAATCTCTGGAACTGGTGTTGAAGGTGTCTTGACTCTTCGCGAATTGACAAACGATCGCGATGCAGATATCAATGACTTTGTGAAAGTAGGAGAAGTATTGGATGTTCTTGTACTTCGTCAAGTAGTTGGTAAAGATACTGATACAGTTACATACCTTGTATCTAAAAAACGCCTTGAAGCTCGCAAAGCATGGGACAAACTTGTTGGTCGCGAAGAAGAAGTTGTTACTGTTAAAGGAACTCGTGCCGTTAAAGGTGGACTTTCAGTAGAATTTGAAGGTGTTCGTGGATTTATCCCAGCTTCAATGTTGGATACTCGTTTTGTACGTAACACTGAGCGTTTTGTAGGTCAAGAATTTGATGCTAAAATCAAAGAAGTTGACGCTAAAGAAAACCGCTTCATCCTTTCACGTCGTGAAGTTGTTGAAGCAGCTACAGCAGCAGCTCGCGCTGAAGTATTCGGTAAATTGGCTGTTGGTGATGTAGTAACTGGTAAAGTTGCACGTATCACAAGTTTCGGTGCTTTCATCGACCTTGGTGGTGTTGACGGATTGGTTCACTTGACTGAATTGTCACATGAACGTAACGTATCACCAAAATCAGTTGTAACTGTTGGTGAAGAAATTGAAGTGAAAATCCTTGATCTTAACGAAGAAGAAGGACGCGTATCACTTTCACTTAAAGCAACAACACCTGGACCATGGGATGGCGTTGAGCAAAAATTGGCTAAAGGTGATGTAGTAGAAGGAACAGTTAAACGTTTGACTGACTTCGGTGCATTTGTTGAAGTGTTGCCAGGTATCGATGGACTTGTTCACGTATCACAAATTTCACACAAACGTATTGAAAATCCAAAAGAAGCTCTTAAAGTTGGTCAAGAAGTTCAAGTTAAAGTTCTTGAAGTTAACGCAGATGCAGAGCGCGTATCACTTTCTATCAAAGCTCTTGAAGAGCGTCCAGCTCAAGAAGAAGGACAAAAAGAAGAAAAACGTGCTGCTCGTCCACGTCGTCCAAAACGTCAAGAAAAACGTGATTTCGAACTTCCAGAAACACAAACAGGATTCTCAATGGCTGACTTGTTCGGTGATATCGAACTTTAATCAAATTGAAAATTCACAAAATCCTTTGTTTACTAAACAAGGGATTTTTCTTTTGTCTGTAAGCCTTTTTTGATATAATAGTCCTATGTTAGAATCAGAAAAAAAATCACGTTATCAAATGTTAAATGAGGAGCTCTCTTTTTTATTGGAAGGCGAAAACAATGTTTTGGCTAATCTTTCCAACGCCAGTGCTCTTTTAAAATCGCACTTTCCTAATACTGTATTTGCAGGCTTTTATTTATTCGATGGAAAGGAATTGGTTTTAGGTCCCTTCCAAGGTGGTGTTTCCTGCATCCGTATTGCGCTTGGAAAAGGTGTTTGTGGGGAGGCAGCCCACTTTCAGGAAACTGTTCTGGTTGGTGATGTAATAACTTATCCCAACTATATTTCTTGTGATAGTCGAGCTAAAAGTGAAATTGTTGTTCCGATGGTTAAGAATGGTCAATTACTTGGAGTTCTAGATCTTGATTCTTCAGAGATTGATGATTATGATGCTATGGACCGAGATTATTTGGAACAATTTGTCGCTATTTTGCTTGAAATGACAGAATGGGACTTTACAATGTTTGAGGAGAAAGCCTAATGTATCAAGCACTTTATCGAAAATATAGAAGTCAAAACTTCTCCCAGTTGGTTGGACAGGAAGTTGTGGCTAAGACTCTTAAACAAGCAGTGGAGCAAGAGAAAATAAGTCATGCTTATCTTTTTTCTGGTCCACGGGGAACGGGAAAAACCAGTGTAGCCAAGATTTTTGCCAAAGCTATGAACTGTCCAAATCAAGTGGGTGGGGAACCTTGTAATAACTGCTATATTTGTCAAGCAGTGACGGACGGTAGTTTAGAAGATGTCATTGAAATGGATGCTGCCTCTAATAACGGGGTGGATGAAATCCGTGAAATTCGTGATAAATCTACCTATGCGCCTAGCCTTGCTCGTTATAAGGTTTATATCATAGATGAGGTTCACATGCTGTCTACAGGGGCTTTTAATGCCCTCCTAAAGACGCTGGAAGAGCCAACACAGAATGTGGTCTTTATTTTGGCCACTACTGAATTGCACAAGATTCCTGCCACTATTCTATCCCGTGTGCAACGTTTTGAATTTAAATCGATTAAAACACAGGATATTAAGGAACATATCCACTATATCTTAGAAAAAGAAAATATCAGTTCTGAACCAGAGGCTGTGGAAATCATTGCCAGACGCGCTGAAGGTGGGATGCGAGACGCCTTGTCTATTTTGGATCAAGCCCTGAGTTTGACACAGGGAAACGAGTTGACGACTGCCATCTCTGAAGAAATTACAGGAACTATTAGTCTGTCAGCCTTGGATGATTATGTGGCTGCCTTATCTCAGCAGGATGTTCCCAAGGCCCTAGCATGCTTAAATCTTCTCTTTGAGAATGGTAAGAGCATGACTCGTTTTGTGACCGACCTTTTGCACTATTTAAGAGATTTGTTAATTGTTCAAACAGGTGGAGAAAACACTCATCATAGTCCAGTCTTTGTTAAGAATTTGGCAATTCATCAAGAAAATTTGTTTGAAATGATTCGTTTGGCGACAGTTAGTTTAGCAGATATTAAGTCTAGTTTGCAACCTAAGATTTATGCTGAGATGATGACTATTCGGTTGGCGGAGGTTAAGCCTGAACCAGCTCTTTCAGGAGCTGTTGAAAGTGAAATTTCTGCACTGAGACAGGAAGTCGCCCGTCTCAAACAAGAACTCGCAAATGTGGGAACTGTATCTAAGCCAACCAGTCCAGCTCCAAGTCGCCCAGTAGTAGGCAAGACAGTCTATCGTGTGGATCGTAATAAAGTTCAATCTATCCTACAAGAGGCCGTCGAAAATCCTGATTTAGCACGTCAAAATCTGATTCGTTTGCAGAATGCCTGGAGAGAAGTAATTGAAAGTCTAGGTGGGCCGGACAAGGCTTTGTTGGTTGGTTCTCAACCGGTTGCGGCCAATGAACACCATGCTATTCTTGCTTTTGAGTCTAACTTCAATGCTGGTCAAACCATGAAACGGGACAATCTTAACACCATGTTTGGCAATATCCTTAGTCAGGCAGCAGGTTTTTCGCCTGAAATCTTAGCCATTTCCATGGAGGAATGGAAAGAAGTTCGCGCAGCCTTTTCAGCCAAAACCAAATCTTCTCAAACTGAAAAAGAAGCGGAAGAAAGCCTGATTCCAGAAGGATTTGAATTTTTGGCTGATAAAATGAAGGTAGAGGAAGACTAAAGAAAGATTTCATGATACAATAAGTTTATGAATAGACAACAATTTATCATCATCGCGCTGTTTACAGCTGCTGAGACCTATTTTTTCAATGAAGCTTGGATGACTGGTCGTTATATTATGGCAGCCTTTTGGGCCATTTTGCTCTTTAGAAATTTCCGAGTTAGTTACTTGATGGGCAAGATTGTAGATGTCATTGACCAGCATTTAAAAGGAAAAGACTAGTCCTCAGCTTCTAGACAAAATCAAAGCCTTTTAGGCTTTTTTTTGTTATACTATAAAAGTATATTTATTGACCTTTTACCGTGTTTTCTAGGGAAATCAAGTATGTTTCCAGTAAGAACTGTAAAGGCCTTGAAAAAGAAAGGAACTATCATGTCAGTATTAGAGATCAAAGATCTTCACGTTGAGATTGAAGGAAAAGAAATTTTAAAAGGGGTTAACCTGACCCTGAAAACAGGAGAAATCGCCGCTATCATGGGACCAAATGGTACTGGTAAATCGACACTTTCTGCCGCTATCATGGGAAATCCAAACTATGAAGTTACCAAAGGTGAAGTCTTGTTTGATGGCGTTAACATCCTTGAGTTGGAAGTTGACGAGCGTGCGCGTATGGGACTTTTCCTTGCTATGCAATACCCATCAGAAATTCCTGGTATTACTAACGCTGAGTTTCTTCGTGCAGCCATGAATGCTGGTAAAGAAGATGATGAAAAAATTTCAGTTCGTGAGTTTATCACTAAACTTGACGAGAAGATGGAATTGCTCAACATGAAAGAAGAAATGGCTGAACGTTACCTCAATGAAGGTTTCTCTGGTGGTGAGAAAAAACGTAATGAAATTCTTCAACTCTTGATGTTGGAACCAACTTTTACCCTTTTGGATGAGATTGACTCTGGTCTTGATATTGACGCTCTTAAAGTTGTTTCGAAAGGTGTTAATGCCATGCGTGGTGAAGGTTTTGGTGCTATGATTATCACTCACTACCAACGTCTTTTGAACTACATCACACCTGATGTGGTACATGTCATGATGGAAGGTCGTGTTGTCCTTTCAGGTGGTCCAGAATTGGCTGCGCGTTTGGAACGTGAAGGATACGCAAAACTAGCTGAAGAACTTGGCTACGACTACAAGGAAGAATTGTAATTCCCTCGTGTCTTTTAGGAGAAGTAAATGACTAAAGAAAATATTAAACTTTTTTCAGAAATGCACGCTGAACCAAGCTGGTTGGCTGATCTCCGTCAAAAAGCTTTTGATAAGATTGAGAGTTTAGAGTTACCAGTTATTGAGCGTGTCAAATTCCACCGTTGGAATCTGGGTGATGGAACGATTACAGAAAGTGAGCCATCAGCAAATGTTCCAGATTTCACTGCACTAGATAACCACTTGAAGTTGGTGCAAGTAGGAACTCAAACTATTTTTGAGCAAACTCCAGTTGAATTAGCTGAACAGGGTGTTGTCTTCACAGATTTCCATTCAGCTTTAGAAGAAATTCCAGAGCTGATCGAAGAATTCTTCATGTCATCTGTTAAGTATGACGATGACAAGTTGGCAGCCTACCATACAGC
>NZ_JBKOTT010000052.1:0-6018 GCF_049737895.1 Streptococcus sp. CL8.13
AGCCAAGGGAACCGCGATAAAAATAGCTAGTAACAAGGTCAAAAGTGACAACTGCAAATGTTGAGAGAGAGCTGTCAACCAATCACTAAAACGATCCTGAAAAGTTGCAATTAAATTAGTCATGAACACTACCTCCAAACAAATCTGCTACAAATTCTGTGGCAGGAGCTTTTAAAATGGTCTCGGGGTTCGCCACCTGACGAATCTCTCCATCCTGCAAGACAGCAATACGGTCACCTAATTTCAAAGCTTCATCCGTATCATGGGTCACAAAAATCGTTGTCATTCCAAACTCTTTATGCAATTCTTTAGTCAGAACCTGCAACTGTTTTCTCGAAATAGCATCCAAGGCTGAAAAGGGTTCATCCATGAGGAGAATCTTAGGCTGACCAATCATAGCCCGTACAATTCCAACCCGTTGCTGTTCTCCACCAGACAATTCACTCGGAAGTCGATGTCCATACTCAGCTACTGGCAAGCCAACCTTGTCCAAAAGCTCTTCTGTTTTCTGAGCAATTTTTTCCTTAGTCCATCCCTTCATCTCAGGAATCAGGGCAATATTTTCCGCGACCGTTAGATTAGGAAAGAGAGCAATAGCCTGTAAAACATAACCAGTAGAAAGACGAAGTTCACGCTCATCATAGTCTTTGATGCGCTTGCCATCCATAAAAATATTTCCATCAGTCGGTTCCAAGAGACGGTTAATCATCTTGACCATGGTCGTCTTACCGGACCCAGATGGCCCAACTAAAACCATAAACTCTCCATTCTCAATCCGTAAATTAACATCTCTCAAGATATCTTTTTCTGTGTAGCGTAAAGCTACATTTTTGTATTCAATCATTCTGTATCCTCAATTTAAAACTTCCCTCGATTGGTCAAGTCTTCTACCTTAGGCATGACTTCCTTATTGTCCCAATACTCCACAATTTTCCCGTTTTCTAGACGAAAGATATCGTACTGGGCATAGACAACTCCACCAATCTGATTCTGACCATAGCTAACCACATAGTTTCCTTGTCCTAAGAGTTGGAAAACAAAGTCAAAAGTGGCCTTTACTTATAAACAGCTAATTTGCTATATTCTAAACCTCATTTTCATCCTCTTTCAGATTAGCCAAAATTCTTTCTTGAAAGGCTTCAAACTGACGAATTTCTTCCTCGGTGAATCCTTTATAAAAGATCGTATCCAATTTCTGACTGACACGATGCCCCACTTCTTTCTGAGACTGCCCCAACTCTGTTAAAACCAAATACTTCTTACGCTTATCTTCTCCACATGGACTAATAGTTACAAGATTTTGTTCCTCTAGTTTTTTAATCATCGTCGTCAGAGTATTATTAGCAAGCCCAGTCGCAAGCGCAATATCTGTCGCAGTTGCGCAGCCAGTTTCACTATTCCATAAAACCGCTAAAATCTTGCCCTGTTCACTCCGATAAAGAGCTTCAGGATCTTGGCTCAGTAACTTTTGAAAAATCCGCCCATTCAACAAACGAATATGATGGGCTACCAAATGACTATCTTTCATGACACCTCCAATTTATTTCGATATCGAAACGAATGAAATAATTGTAACACTTGTCATTTCATCTGTCAACTATTTCGATTTGGAAATAATTTTTCCTAGCAAAAAAAATCTCCCACCCAAGGTAGAAGATTTGAATCTAATAAACTTAATCCGTCATGTCCGATACCAATGTTCGATGCTCCAACGGAATACTGCACATAACTAGCAAGAAAATGAAACCTGACTGAATCCAGAAGAGGGCCAAGTCAAAGATTCCATGCACAGCAACCACTGTAAGGAAAGATAGATAAAGACCTATAATCGGACGTTTCCCCGACTCCTGACTCATATCCATCATCAAGCGAACAGGAGCCACAGAAGACAAAACTAATAAAATGGTCCCCACAATTCCGTAACTCAGAATCGTATCAATATAAAGACTGTGAGCATGTTCATGATAAGGAGCATGTATCCGAGGATAGGAGTGCATGTAAGTCAATGGCCCCTCACCCCAAAAAGGATTTTGCTTAAATAAGGCCATCCCAGCATCCCAGATAGAAATTCGTTCTTCCATAGAAGAGTCTAAAGTCCCCATCCGAACTCCCAAATCACTAGAAAAGAGGAAGCTCAAGCCAATCGCAAAGACCCCAATACTAAGCCAAAAGGCCTTCCAGTTTTTAATGGTCGTAAAGAGATAAATAATGGCTCCAGCGATAATTGCAGGAAAGGCAGTTCGATTTTGCGTAAAGTTCAAACCAAAGAGATTCACAAAGCCTGCAATCACACAGAATACTTTCAACCAATTCAACTTGGTCGTTGTAAACAAATAGAAGGCAATCATGATACAGAAACAACAAATAATTCCATAATAATTAGGGTTAAAGAAGGTCACTTCTGCACGATTCTGATGCCACACCTGCATATTGGGTGAAAGAAAAGCATAGTTGAATTTCTTCACAATTTGGAAATGTTCTAAACTCGCAAAAGCAGCTGACAAGACGCTACCAAACAAGACGAGCTGCAAAATCAATCGAAAGAATTTATGTGATAAAATCGACTGATAGTGCAAAAAGAAAACAGTAAATAGAAAAATTCCTACTGAAGCCACAACTCCCATCCAATTTTGTGCAAAAACGGATATAACAGTACTATAGCCAAGAAAAAGAAGTAGCATCGGATGCTCCCCCATTTTCTGAAGAATACTTTTCATGTCCCCTGTGAAAATTAAACTGATAATATATAAACAGAATACAACTACAAAAAGATAAAAGGGTAAAAAGATACTCAGGATAATTCCCAATAAAATCAGCTCTTTACTAGACAACCCTTTCAGCTTTTCAATAAAGCCTATTGATTTCAAAATGAATCCTTTCTCTCCAAATCAGTTGATTCAGATAATAGTAAGCTACCCTATATTGTACCACTTTTTTAGCAATTTGAAAACAAAGGAAACGTTTTCTAAAATAAAAACCCTATTTTATCAACCATATCAAGGCTTCAAAATGTTACTTCAATTCCGTTCTCAATTACCCGATAAGTCTGATTTTGCAAATCAATTTCTGCTACTGCTGTTACGGACTTATCTTTATTTTGACGTTTTATTACAATGCTGTGGGCTGTTGGTGTTTCAACGTCAATAGTTCCTTCTAAATCAAAGGCCTCTGATTGATTACGGAAAGAAAATAGATTGAGAAGAGACTTCACCACAGGACGTTGAACTTCTTCTGCTATTTCCTCATTGCTATAGTAATGACGATTAATATTTCGACCTTCTTTAGTTTCTTCTAATAGTTTCAAGTCATTCTTTCCTGCTAGTAGCCCCACATAGTAAATCTGAGGAATACCTGGAGCACAAGCTTGAATTAGACGAGCGAGAAAATACTTGATATCATCATCTCCAAGCGCAGAATAATAGGTTGAATTGATTTGGTAGATATCTAAATTGTTATACTCGGCACTGGAGTACTTACGTTTGACATTTGCTCCAACCTTATAGAGTTCATTTGAAGCATAGTCAATCTCCTCATCGGTCAGGATATCCTTGACATCTACTACTCCAATCCCATCATGGGTGTCTAGCGTCGTAAATTGCTTCATTGGGCTCATCTTTAACCACTTGGCCAAACGCTCTGTTCTTGAACTGTAAAGAGTATAAAGTGTCACCATTGGAAGAGCAAAATCGTAAACATAGTAATCGTGATCCGCTATTTTAAACTGAATCGAATAATGTTCATGAATCTCAGGTAAGAGCTCTGTCCCATACTCAGCAGCGATATCTCGAACTTTGTCCAATAAATCCCAAATATCTGGTTCCACAAAGAAATCATTAGTATCCAATTTCTTCACTGCATAAGCAAAGGCATCTAGACGAATCAAATCACACCCATTACTTGCCAAGTGCTGAATAGTCTTACGGATAAATTCCATAGTTACTTCTTTGGTCACATCAAGATCAATCTGCTCCTCACCAAAGGTATTCCACAAATGTTCCACTGACCCATCTTCAAAAACAATCTCTTGCTTTGGTGCACGATCCTTACGCTTGTATATTAAATCTACATCAGACTGTGTCGGACGGTTTTCTGGCCAAAACTTATCCCAGTTTAAAAAGAGATCTTTAAATTCACTGGCTTCATGTTTTTCTTGATAGTCCTTATAATACTTAGATTGACGAGAAATATGATTAATCATAAAATCAAACATAAGATAATATTTCTCACCTAAACGCTTAACATCCTCCCAATCACCAAAAGCTGAGTCCACTTCGTCGTAGTCAACTGGCGCAAATCCACGATCACCTGTTGATGGGAAAAATGGTAGAAGGTGAACTCCTCCAATAGCATCTCCAAAATGCTCTTCCAAATTATCATATAGGTCTTTAAGATTATTTCCCAAACTATCTGAATAGGTAATCAACATGGTTTTATTCTGAATCGGCATCATTACTCTCCTTTTTCTAATTGAAGCCAAGCCTCATATGACTTGGCTTCGTAAATCAAATTCATGTTATACTCTTCGAAAATCAAATTCAAACCACGTCAGCGTCGCCTTACCGTACTCAAGTACAGCCTGCGGCTAGCTTCCTAGTTTGCTCTTTGATTTTCATTGAGTATTAAATCTCTGTTTATCATCAAACTCGTACTAATATAGACTGTGATAAACTAAGTACTACTTTATTTTTCTCTTGAATTGTCAATAAGCTGAACCCATCCTCTGTGTCAGAGACTATAGATTCCATGAGTTCTTCTTACTTCACTGCTCCGTTGCTCATTCCTGAAATAATATGTTTTTGGAAGATGAGGTAGACGACAGTAATTGTTACAATTCCCACAATATAGGATGCAAAACTTGGCCCATAGTCATTAAAATATTGACCTTGGTAGTTGTACTGGAAGAGAGGCAAAGTCCACAGCTTGGAATCCTTATTCAAAATCAACAATGGCAACATAAAGTCATTCCAGAACCATAATGCATTGATAATCAAGGTTGTAGCATGCATGGGCTTCAGCATTGGAAAAATAATTCGACGGTAAGTTGTAAATCGATCAGCCCCATCAATTTCTGCAGCTTCATCTAAACTATCTGGTACACTGATTTTAATATAACCGACATACAAGAAGAGGGTCTGTGGAATTGCATAAGTTAGATAGAGTAGTACCAACCCCCACATATTTGCCAGGCCGAGTTTGCTCATCATAACTGTGATAGGAATCATAATCACCTGAAATGGAACAAATATCCCTAAGATCAAGAGCGAATACATAATTGCAAAGGCTTTTTTCTTAGACATATTTCGAGCAATGGAATAAGCTGCAGCTGGTATAAAGAAGGCTACTACAATCAATGATAATACCGTAATAACAGCTGAATTCCAGAAATAGCCTCCAATCCCATCCGAAATCAATCGTTCATAATTGCTTAATGTAAAAGGATTGGGCAAACCAAAGAAATGATTCATGATATCCTTGGTTGTCTTGAAGGAACTAAAAACCGTTACCAACAAAGGAACAAGTATGAGAATACCACCTACTATCAAGAGGACATACTTCCAAAACTGATTCAATTTTTCTTCTTTTTTCATGTGTAAGACTCCCCTATTAGATTTCAAATTTCTTTGATAGTTTGATTTGGATCAGAGAAACAATTCCAATAATTAAGAATAAAATCAAGGCAATTGCATTCGCATATCCATATTGATTACTCTTGAAGGCATAGTTATAGACTAAAAGACCAAGAGACGTTGTAGCATTATTAGGACCACCACTCGTCAAAGCAAAAATTTGGTCAAAGGCTGTCAAACCGGACTTAAGAGCTAGGATAAAAACCATAGAAATGGTTGGTAGCAAATATGGTAATTCAATCTTCCAAAAAGTTTGTTTGCTTGTTGCACCATCAATTGATGCCGCCTCCAAAATATCAGATGGAATACTCTGAAGACCAGCAAGAAAGAAGATAATTGGCATTGCTACTCCTTGCCATAGAAGAACAAAAATAGTTGCCACTACCGCACC
>NZ_JBKOTT010000053.1:0-5750 GCF_049737895.1 Streptococcus sp. CL8.13
GAAAATTATCTTCAACCTTTATAAAAGATTCTGAGTTTGAAGACAGTATTAAATATTTATGGCAAAATCCTAGTGAATCTCTTTCAGAAGGGGAATCAAATCAAGACGCACTAGCTAGAGTAGTAAATTTTTTAATGGAATTGGAAGAGAGATACTCAGAAAAAACGATTTTACTTAGTTCACACGGGAATTTGATAGGAATACTACTACATCACTTTGATTCCAGTTTTGATTATGAAAAATGGGAGCAAATGACCTTTCCAGATTGTTTTCTAATTGATAGAAATGGGATTGTGAAAAGAATTATGAAAGATTAGTACTTTGATTAAATAGTGAATCATATTGATCAAAATAGTTTGCTTTTTACAATTCGTAACCTGCCCCTAAGGGCAGTTTTTTTGTGTGTTTTAAGGAAACGATTAGACCAGAATTTTTGATTAAAAGCATCATTTTAAGAGAGAAATCTCTAATTTCATAATCTATAAGCAAACGCTTGCATTCTAGTTTTTATTGGACTATAATAGGTTGGTATAAAGCCTTCTGTAGTAATAAAATGTTGAAGGTTTAGAAAGTAAGGATTTAGAATATTTGTAGTCAAAAATACAATGTTGCTATTCCTTGCTATAGGGAGAGATTTATGGCAATGATAGAAGTGGAACATCTTCAGAAAAATTTTGTGAAGACTGTTAAGGAACCGGGATTGAAGGGGGCATTACGCTCCTTTATTCATCCTGAAAAACAGACTTTTGAAGCGGTCAAAGATTTGACCTTTGAGGTCCCAAAAGGACAAATTTTAGGATTTATCGGGGCTAATGGTGCTGGGAAGTCGACAACCATTAAAATGCTGACAGGGATTTTAAAACCGACATCTGGTTTTTGTCGGATTAACGGCAAGATTCCGCAGGATAATCGCCAAGATTATGTCAAGGATATTGGGGTTGTTTTTGGACAACGTACCCAGCTATGGTGGGATTTGGCTCTGCAAGAAACCTACACGGTCTTAAAAGAGATTTACGATGTGCCAGATTCGCTCTTCCATAAGCGCATGGACTTTTTGAATGAAGTCTTGGATTTGAAGGATTTTATCAAGGATCCCGTGCGGACTCTTTCATTGGGACAGCGCATGCGGGCGGATATTGCGGCTTCTTTGCTTCACAATCCCAAGGTTCTCTTTTTAGATGAGCCGACCATTGGTTTGGATGTTTCGGTCAAGGATAACATTCGTCGGGCTATTACTCAGATTAATCAGGAGGAAGAAACCACCATTCTCTTGACCACTCACGATCTGAGTGATATTGAGCAACTTTGTGATCGGATTTTTATGATTGACAAGGGGCAAGAGATTTTTGATGGAACGGTGAGCCAACTCAAGGAGACCTTTGGTAAGATGAAGACTCTCTCCTTTGAACTGCTACCAGGTCAAAGTCATCTCGCTTCTCACTATGAAGGCCTGCCTGATATGGCCATTGATAGACAAGGGAATAGTCTCAACATTGAATTCGATAGTTCTCGCTACCAGTCAGCTGATATTATCAAGCAAACCCTATCTGATTTTGAAATCCGCGATTTGAAGATGGTGGATACGGATATTGAGGATATTATCCGTCGCTTCTATCGAAAGGAGCTCTAAGATGATCAAATTGTGGAGACGGTATAAACCTTTTATCAATGCAGGGATTCAGGAATTGATTACTTACCGAGTCAACTTTATTCTCTATCGAATCGGCGATGTCATGGGTGCTTTTGTGGCCTTTTATCTCTGGAAGGCTGTCTTTGATTCTTCGCAAGAGTCCTTGATTCAGGGCTTTAGTATGGCAGATATCACCCTCTACATCATCATGAGTTTTGTGACCAATCTTTTGACCAGGTCTGATAGCTCCTTTATGATTGGGGAGGAGGTCAAGGATGGCTCTATTATCATGCGCTTGCTGAGACCAGTGCATTTTGCGGCCTCTTACCTTTTCACCGAACTTGGCTCCAAGTGGTTGATTTTTATCTCTGTTGGACTGCCATTTTTAAGTGTCATTGTTTTGATGAAAATCTTATCTGGGCAAGGGATTGTAGAAGTGTTGGGCTTAACTGTCCTTTATCTCTTTAGCTTAACTCTGGCTTATCTGATTAACTTTTTCTTTAATATCTGCTTTGGATTTTCTGCCTTTGTGTTTAAAAATCTTTGGGGTTCCAACCTACTTAAGACTTCCATAGTGGCCTTTATGTCTGGAAGTTTAATTCCCTTGGCATTCTTTCCGAAAATCGTTTCAGATATTCTGTCCTTCTTGCCATTTTCATCCTTAATTTACACTCCGGTCATGATTATTGTTGGGAAATACGATGCCAGTCAAATTCTTCAAGCGATTTTGCTACAGTTCTTCTGGCTTATAGTGATGGTGGGCTTGTCTCAGTTGATTTGGAAACGAGTCCAGTCATTTATCACCATTCAGGGAGGTTAGGATGAAAAAATATCAACGTATGCATCTGATTTTTATCAGACAATACATCAAGCAAATCATGGAATACAAGGTTGATTTTGTGGTAGGTGTCTTGGGAGTCTTTCTGACTCAAGGCCTGAACCTCTTGTTTCTTAATGTACTCTTTCAACACATCCCTTCGCTAGAAGGTTGGACCTTTCAAGAGATTGCCTTTATCTATGGATTTTCCTTAATTCCAAAGGGATTAGATCATCTCTTTTTTGACAATCTATGGGCTCTAGGACAGCGCTTGGTGCGAAAAGGGGAGTTTGACAAGTATCTGACTCGTCCCATCAATCCCCTCTTTCACATCTTAGTTGAGACCTTTCAGATTGATGCCTTGGGCGAACTCTTGGTCGGTGGTATTTTACTGGGAACAACCGTAACTAGCATTGCTTGGACTCTCCCAAAATTCCTGCTTTTCCTAGTTTGTATTCCTTTTGCGACCTTGATTTATACTTCTTTAAAAATTGCGACAGCTAGTATCGCTTTTTGGACCAAACAGTCAGGCGCCATGATTTACATTTTCTATATGTTTAATGATTTTGCCAAGTATCCCATTTCCATTTACAATTCATTTCTTCGTTGGTTGATTAGCTTTATCGTACCTTTTGCTTTTACGGCTTACTATCCTGCCAGCTATTTCTTGCAGGACAAGGATGTAATCTTTAACATCGGAGGTTTGATGTTGATTTCCCTTGTCTTTTTTGGTATTTCCCTTAAACTCTGGGACAGGGGCTTGGATTCTTATGAAAGTGCTGGGTCCTAAGATGAAGAAACTCAAAGCCTTGTCTCAGGACAGGCTTTTTCTAATAGAGATGAAAATTTCTTGACATCTATTCTCAGAGTGCTATACTTTAAATGTAATAGCGATTTAGCTTATACTCTTCGAAAATCTCTTCAAACCACGTCAGCTTCGCCTTGCCGTATATATGTGACTGACTTTGTCAGTTCTATCCACAACCTCAAAGCAGTGCTTTGAGCTGACTTCGTCAGTCTTATCTACAACCTCAAAACAGTGTTTTGAGCAGACTGCGGCTAGCTTCCTAGTTTGCTTTTTGATTTTCATTGAGTATCAGTTGGCAGAGCAGGGCACTCGTAAAGCCTAGGTTATAGGTAGATAAACGACTGAGGATTTGAAAAAATAGATATGTAGAAGATAACCGTTAAGTCTTATTCTTAGCGGTTATTTATATTGTTTAATAGCGCTGATATTTCATCAATGATGTTTGACTTTGTGATGTTGCTAGTGCTTTAAGTTGATTGCTACTATTTTTGATGGTGTGAATGTGCTTATAATGTATCTCAGTTAAGTACGAAATTTTTATATCTTTTTTAACACATATTAAAAATAAAATTAATACACCTTAATTTTTCTTGACTTAAATTTTTTTAATTGATATACTATTTTTCAGAGAGCTAACAATTATATATAAATGTACTACTCTATTTCCTAGATAATACTTAGTAAAACTTTTTATAACAAAGGCTAGCAAAGTTAAAGTTTACTATCTATTGGAAGTTAAATAAATATGTAAGGAATTAAAATGAAAAAAAGTACAGTATTGTCATTAACCACAGCTGCAGTTATTTTAGCAGCATATGTCCCTAACGAGGTAATCCTAGCAGATACACCTAGTTCTGAAGATTCTTTAAAAATACCTGATAAAGAAACAGTAGTAGTAGGTAAACAAAATGAAAACAAAGAAAAACTTGAAGATATTCGTAATGTTATAGAAACCTCAAAGGATACTGAAGAGAAGAAAACAACAATTATTGAGAAAAAAGAAGTTGTTAGTAAAGAATCTGTGATAGACAATAACACTAGCAATGAAGAAGAAAAAATCAAAGAAGAAAATTCCAATCAATCCCAAGGAGATAAAGCGGACTCGTCTGCAAGTAAAGACCCAGAAAGTCCCAAAAAAGAGGATAAACTTGTCTATATTGCTGAATTTAAAGATAAAGAATCTGGAGAAAAAGCAATCAAGGAATTATCCAATCTTAAGGATACAAAAGTTTTATATACTTATGATACGGTTTTTAATGGTGTTGCAATAGAAACAACTCCAGATAATCTGGACAAAATTAAACTAATAGAAGGTATGTCATCGGTTGAAAGGTCACAAAAAGTCCAACCTATGATGAATCATGCTAGAAAAGAAATTGGAGTTGAAGAGGCAATCGATTACCTAAAATCTATCAATGCACCATTTGGGAAAAACTTTGATGGCAGAGGTATGGTTATTTCAAATATCGATACGGGGACAGATTATAGGCATAAGGCTATGAGAATCGATGATGATGCCAAAGACTCAATGAGATTTAAAAAAGAAGACTTAAAGGGTACTGATAAAAATTTCTGGTTGAGTGATAAAATTCCTCATGCTTTCAATTATTATAATGGTGGTAAAATTACTGTAGAAAAAGCTGATGATGGAAGCGATTATTTTGATCCACATGGGATGCATATTGCAGGGATTCTTGCGGGAAATGATACTGAAAAAGATATTAAAAACTTTAACGGAATCGATGGAATTGCTCCTAATGCACAGATCTTCTCTTATAAAATGTACTCTGACGCAGGATCTGGCTTCGCAGGAGATGAAACAATGTTTCATGCTATTGAAGATTCGATCAAACACAATGTCGATGTTGTTTCGGTATCATCAGGCTTTACAGGAACAGGTCTTGTAGGTGAGAAATATTGGGAGGCTATTAGAGCGTTAAGAAAAGCAGGAATTCCAATGGTTGTAGCTACGGGTAACTATGCGACTTCTGCTTCAAGTTCTTCATGGGATTTAGTGGCAAATAATAATCTGAAAATGACCGACACTGGAAATGTAACACGAACTGCAGCACATGAAGATGCGATAGCAGTCGCATCTGCTAAAAATCAAACAGTTGAGTTTGATAAAGTTAACATAGGTGGAGAAAATTTTAAATACAGAAATATAGGGGCCTTTTTCGATAAGAATAAAATCACAACAAATGAAGATGGATCAAAAGCTCCTGATAAATTGAAATTTGTATATATAGGCAAGGGTCAAGATCAAGATTTGATAGGATTGGATCTTAGAGGCAAAATTGCAGTAATGGATCGAATTTATACAAAGGATTTAAAAAATTCTTTTAAAAGAGCTACGGATAAGGGCGCACGCGCCATTATGGTTGTAAATACTGTAAATTACTACAATAGAGATAATTGGACAGAGCTTCCAGCTATGGGATATGAGGAGGATGAAGGAACTACTAGTCAAGTATTTTCAATTTCAGGAGATGATG
>NZ_JBKOTT010000054.1:0-5727 GCF_049737895.1 Streptococcus sp. CL8.13
AGACAAGGCGCCTTATTATGCAGCTCGTATCTTGGACAATGTGACTATCGCACCAAGTCCACAATGGTTGCAAAATCTCCTCATGAACGAAGGCATCCGTCCTATTAATAACGTAGTGGACGTGACCAACTACATCCTGCTCTACTTTGGTCAACCAATGCACGCCTTTGACTTGGATACCTTTGAAGGTACTGACATCCGTGTGCGTGAAGCGCGTGCTGATGAAAAATTGGTGACCTTGGATGGTGAAGAACGTGACTTGGAAACAAATGACCTAGTCATCACTGTCGCAGACAAGCCAGTAGCCCTTGCAGGTGTTATGGGCGGTCAAGCAACAGAAATCTCTGAGAAATCTAGTCGTGTCGTCCTTGAAGCTGCTGTTTTCAATGGCAAATCAATTCGTAAGACTAGTGGTCGTCTCAACCTTCGTTCTGAGTCGTCTTCTCGCTTTGAAAAAGGTATCAATGTGGCAACTGTTAACGAAGCCCTTGATGCGGCAGCTAACATGATTGCAGAACTTGCAGGTGCGACGGTGCGTAAGGGCATCGTTTCAGCGGGTGAGCTTGATACCTCTGATGTGGAAGTTTCTTCAACTCTTGCTGATGTTAACCGTGTCCTCGGAACTGAGCTTTCTTATGCTGATGTAGAAGACGTCTTCCGTCGTCTTGGATTTGGCCTTTCTGGAAATGCAGATAGCTTTACAGTCAGCGTCCCACGTCGCCGTTGGGATATCACCATCGAAGCGGACCTCTTTGAAGAAATTGCTCGTATCTATGGATATGATCGCTTGCCAACTAGTCTTCCAAAAGATGACGGTACAGCTGGTGAATTGACTGCGACACAAAAATTGCGTCGTCAAGTTCGTACCATTGCTGAAGGGGCAGGTTTGACAGAAATCATCACCTACGCTCTAACAACTCCTGAAAAAGCAGTTGAGTTTACGGCTCAACCAAGTAACCTTACTGAACTCATGTGGCCAATGACCGTGGACCGTTCAGTCCTCCGTCAAAATATGATCTCAGGTATCCTTGATACGGTGGCTTATAACGTAGCTCGTAAGAATAAAAACTTGGCCCTTTACGAGATTGGGAAAGTCTTTGAACAAACAGGTAATCCAAAAGAAGAACTTCCAAATGAAATCAACAGTTTTGCCTTTGCCTTGACAGGATTGGTTGCTGAAAAAGATTTCCAAACAGCAGCAGTTCCAGTTGATTTCTTCTATGCTAAGGGAATCCTTGAAGCCCTATTTACTCGCTTGGGACTCCAAGTAACTTATACAGCAATATCTGAAATCGCTAGCCTTCATCCAGGTCGTACAGCAGTCATTTCACTCGGTGACCAAGTTCTTGGTTTCCTTGGCCAAGTGCATCCAGTCACTGCCAAGGCTTACGATATTCCAGAAACGTATGTGGCTGAGCTCAACCTTTCAGCCATCGAAACTGCCCTTCAACCAGCTACTCCATTTGTAGAAATTACTAAATTCCCAGCAGTTAGCCGTGATGTTGCCCTTCTCCTCAAGGCAGAAGTCACTCATCAAGAAGTTGTGGACGCTATCCAAGCTGCCGGCGTGAAACGTTTGACAGATATCAAACTCTTTGACGTCTTCTCAGGCGAAAAATTGGGACTTGGTATGAAGTCAATGGCTTATAGCTTGATCTTCCAAAATCCAGAAGATAGCTTAACGGACGAAGAAGTTGCACGCTACATGGAAAAAATCCAAGCATCACTTGAAGAAAAAGTGAATGCAGAAGTGCGTTAACTCATCAATCCATCCTCCGGGGTGGATTTTTGCTTTTCAAATAACAATTCAGGATCAAAAATAGACAGTTGAGGAACAGAGTGGATAAATTAAGTTTGCTACTGTATAATGGATTTATCACTAATACTCTTCGAAAATCAAATTCAAACCACGTCAGCTTCGCCTTGCCGTATATATGTTACTGACTTCGTCAGTTCTATCTACAACCTCAAAGCAGTGCTTTGAGCAGCCTACGGCTAGCTTCCTAGTTTGCTCTTTGATTTTCATTGAGTATAAAAGTGCTCCAGGCCATATTTTACATAGCATTAGTCTTATAAAAATGGACGGAAAGCATTGTAAAGGCTATCAAAAAGGAGTATAATGAGTGCAAGACATTTCGGAGGTGAAAGATGCTAGAAGTAAGAAGTCTAGAGAAAAGTTTTGGACCCAAGCAAGTTTTGTTTGGTATTGATTTTCAAGCGCTACCAGGTCGTATTTTGGGGCTAGTCGGAAAAAATGGTGCTGGTAAAACAACGATTTTCCACAGTATTTTGAAATTTTTAGAATACCAGGGAGAAATCAGTCTAGATAATCAGGATATTCGTCAAGAGACCTATGCTCGGATTGGCTATCTGCCTGAAGAACGTAGTCTCATGCCTAAATTGACAGTCCTTGAACAAGTTCGCTATTTGGCGACTCTAAAAGGCATGGATGCCAAGGAGGTCAAGGAAAAACTCCCTCAATGGATGAAGAGGTTGGAAGTGAAAGGGAAGCTGACTGATAAAATCAAGAGTCTGTCAAAAGGAAATCAGCAGAAGATTCAGCTCATTATTACTCTGATTCATGAACCAGACTTGATTATCTTGGATGAGCCTTTCAGTGGCTTGGACCCAGTTAATACTGAATTGCTCAAGCAAGTCATTTTTCAGGAAAAAGAGCGTGGAGCAACCATTATCTTTTCTGATCATGTCATGACCAACGTAGAGGAGCTTTGTGACGATATTCTCATGATTCGAGATGGCCGTGTGGTCTTGCATGGACCAGTTCAGGATGTCCGAAATCAATACGGGAAAACGCGTCTTTTTGTTTCAAGTGAACGAAGCAAGGAAGAATTGGAAAACCTTCCTCATGTCAAACAGGTGAGCTTGACCAAACAAGGCAGTTGGAAATTGATTTTAGATGATGAGAGCGCTGGAAGGGAACTCTTCCCAATCTTGACTCAAGGGCAATATATCGCAACCTTTGACCAACAAGCGCCAACAATTGATGAAATCTTTAAACTAGAATCAGGGGTGGAAGTATGAGAAATATGTGGGTTGTAATGAAGGAAACCTATCTTCGACATGTCAAATCGTGGAGTTTCTTCTTTATGGTGATTTCGCCGTTCCTCTTTTTAGCCTTATCTGTAGGAATCGGCTATCTCCAAGGGTCTTCTATGGCCAAGAATAGTAAGATAGCAGTAGTAACAACTGTGCCATCTGTGGAAGATGGGCTCAAGAGTACCAATGGTATCAACTTTGATTATCAGGATGAAGCCAGTGCCCAAGCTGCTATCAAGGATGAAAAAATCAAGGGTTATCTAACGATTGATCAAGAGGACAGCGTCTTCAAGGCCGTCTATCATGGTGAAACCTCTCTTGAAACAGGCATCAAGCTAGCAGTAACCAATAAACTCAATGAGCTTCAAGCTCAACTCAATCGCTCGGCTGCTAATTTGTCCCAAGAGCAGGAAAAGCGCCTGAGTCAAACCGTTGACTTTACGGAGAAGATTGATGAATCCAAGGAAAACAAAAAAATTGTTCAAACCATTGCGGCCGCAGGGCTTGGTTTCTTCCTTTATATGATTTTGATTACCTATGCTAGTGTCACTGCCCAGGAAGTGGCTAGCGAGAAAGGAACCAAAATTATGGAGGTGGTCTTCTCTAGTATCCGAGCTAGTCATTATTTCTACGCTCGCATGCTGGCTCTGCTTCTTGTGATTTTGACCCATATTGGCATTTACGTCGTGGGTGGACTTGCTGCCATTCTTCTCTTTAAGGACCTACCAATCTTGGCACAATCTGGTATTTTAAACCATATAGGAGAGGCTTTCTCGCTCAACACCTTATTGTTTGTCTTGGTTAGCCTCTTTATGTACGTTGTTTTAGCAGCCTTCCTAGGTTCTATGGTTTCTCGTCCTGAGGACTCAGGAAAAGCCTTGTCGCCTTTGATGATTTTGATTATAGGTGGTTTTTTTGGAGTTACAGCTCTAGGTGCAGCTGGTGACAATCTCATCTTGAAGATTGGTTCATATATTCCCTTTATTTCGACTTTCTTCATGCCGTTTAGAGCTATTAATGGTTATGCAAATGGGTTAGAAGCTTGGATTTCGCTTGCTATTACGATTGCTTTTGCAGTAACGGCAACAGTCTTTATCGGACGTATGTATGCTAGTCTCGTTCTGCAAACAGATGATTTAGGTCCTTGGAAAACCTTTAAACGTGCCTTATCTTATAAATAGAAGAGCCTCGCGAAAGCGAGGTTTTTTAGAGATAAAAAGAGTGGAATTCAGAAAAATATTTTTCATATCTATTGACTTTTAGGGGTGAAATTTGGTATTATAGTAGGCGGTATTGTTTACCCCATTTGAAAGGCCCCGGAACCTTCCAAATACTTTTCGATGGGAAGGAACACCCATCACCGTAAACAAAAATCGAACTATATATAGGAGAAATCATGAACAAAACAACATTTATGGCTAAACCAGGCCAAGTTGAACGTAAATGGTACGTAGTTGACGCAACTGATGTACCACTTGGACGTCTTTCTGCAGTAGTTGCTAGCGTACTTCGCGGAAAAAACAAACCAACATTTACACCACACACTGATACAGGTGACTTTGTAATTGTTATCAATGCTGAAAAAGTTAAATTGACTGGTAAAAAAGCAACTGATAAAATCTATTACACTCACTCAAACCACCCAGGTGGATTGAAACAAATCTCTGCAGGTGAACTTCGTTCTAAAAATGCAGTACGTTTGATCGAGAAATCAGTTAAAGGTATGCTTCCACACAATACTCTTGGACGCGCTCAAGGTATGAAGTTGAAAGTATTTGTTGGAGCTGAGCACACTCACGCTGCACAACAACCAGAAGTTCTTGACATTTCAGGACTTATCTAAGGAAAGGAACAATAAAGTATGTCACAAGCACAATATGCAGGTACTGGACGTCGTAAAAACGCTGTTGCACGCGTTCGCCTTGTTCCAGGAACTGGTAAAATCACTGTTAACAAAAAAGATGTTGAAGAGTACATCCCACACGCTGACCTTCGTCTTGTAATCAACCAACCATTCGCAGTTACTTCAACTGCAGGTTCATACGACGTTTTCGTTAACGTTGTAGGTGGTGGATACGCTGGTCAATCAGGAGCTATCCGTCACGGTATCGCTCGTGCCCTTCTTCAAGTAGACCCAGACTTCCGCGATTCATTGAAACGCGCAGGACTTCTTACACGTGACTCACGTAAAGTTGAACGTAAGAAACCAGGTCTTAAGAAAGCTCGTAAAGCTTCACAATTCTCAAAACGTTAATCAATACGATACTATCAACGTTTACAGATATTCAAGAATTTTCTCTTGGATGTCTTTTTTTGTCTAAAAATCAAGAGTTCATCCCCAAATTCACCCCATCATTTTTTTAGACTACGAAATGCAGTATCTCCAACAGTCTGATTTACAGTATCTTTTGTGTTGACATAAGTCTTAGTTACTTCTTTATCACTGTGAGTTAAAGCTTCTGAAATAGCTTCGAGTGAAAGTCCTGCTTGTTTTGCAAGTGTCGCTCCTGTATGTCGTAATTTATGAGGTGTAGCATGTGCCAGCTTTTTATGAAGGCATTTGACTGACTTAATTTTATTATTGAGATAATAAGCATGTAAGGGACTGTTCACGTTGTCTTTCGTATATCTTTAAATAATTCTATATATTTTGTATTTGATTCGATTTAG
>NZ_JBKOTT010000055.1:0-5680 GCF_049737895.1 Streptococcus sp. CL8.13
ACTGAGAGGTTGAACAGGACTCCCCTGCCGCCTCCTTTAAAGAATAATTTCCACTTGTACGAAATTCACGAAATACTTTTCCAAGATGTTCCATCTTTACACCTGCTCTGATAATTCTTCCCACTCAAGCATGGCTTCTTCCTGACGATGGCTGATTTTGTCCAACTCAGCCTGCAATTCCATGAGTTTGCTGGCATCGTTTGTTTCCAACATTTGTTCAGAAATGTCTTGGCTTTGACTTTCTAACTCTTCAATTTCAGCTTCTAGACTTTCGATTTGTCGCATAAGTTTACGAACTTCTTTTTGACTTTCTTTCTGAGCTTGATAGTCATTAACTGAGCTTGCTTCTTTTACTTGATTGCTGGTTAAAGCTTCCTCTGTAAGACTGACTTCCATTTCAGCCTTTTTATCAACATAATAGTCGTAATCTCCAAGGTAGAGAGTCGAACCATTCTCAGACAATTCTAGAACATGAGTTGCTACACGATTGATAAAGTAACGGTCGTGGCTGACAAAAAGCAAGGTTCCATCAAAGTCAATCAAGGCATTTTCTAGCACTTCCTTGCTATCAATATCCAAGTGGTTGGTTGGCTCATCCAGAATCAAAAAGTTGTTGTTTTCCATAGACAATTTAGCCAAAAGCAAACGAGCTTTCTCGCCACCAGACAGCATGCCGACCGATTTTTTAACATCATCTCCCGAGAAAAGGAAGGCACCTAGACGGTTACGAATTTCAACTTCTGGTGTCAGTTTAAAATCATTCCAAAGTTCATCCAGTACAGTATTACTTGGTGTCAGCTTGCTTTGAGTTTGGTCATAGTATCCAACCTCAACATTAGCGCCAAATCGCTTTTCCCCCTTGATAAAAGGAATCTGGTCCACTATAGACTTAATAAAGGTTGATTTGCCAATACCATTGGGACCAACTATAGCAACAGCATTCATCTTACGAAGGTCTAAGTTGATAGGCTCTGACAGGACTTCCCCATCATAGCCAACAGCTGCATTTTCAACAGTCAGGACAACATTACCCGACGTTTTTTCAGACTGGAAGGTCATGTTAGCAGATTTCTTACCAGTTTCAGGCTTGTCTAAACGCTCCATTTTTTCCAGCTGTTTGCGGCGAGATTGGGCACGCTTGGTCGTTGAAGCTCGGACTAAATTGCGATTGACAAAGTCTTCCAGAGCTGCGATTTCCTTCTGTTGCTTTTCATAGTTTTTTGCCTCAGTAGCTAGCTTTTGCTCCTTCAACTCTACAAAACGAGAGTAATTGCCCACATAGCGGTCCAAAGAATGCTTGGTCAAATCCAGCGTAATTGTCGCAACCTTGTCCAAGAAATAACGGTCATGGCTGACAATAATAAGGGCACCGCTATAATTTACCAAGTAATTCTCTAGCCAGGCAATAGTTTCAATATCCAAGTGGTTGGTTGGCTCGTCCAATACCAAGAGATTTGGCTTTTCAAGGAGCATTTTAGCCAGTGCCAGACGAGTATTTTGACCACCAGAAAGCTCAGCAATTTTCATCTGCCACATAGATTCGTCAAACTTGAATCCATTTAAAATCGCTCGTATATCAGCTTCATAGGTAAAGCCATCTGCCTGACGAAAATTTTCAGATAAGCGGTCGTAATCTGACATCAGCTTATTCAAGTCCTCACCAAACTTTTCACCCATCTCCAACTCCATCTGGCGAAGTTGCTTCTCAGTCCGACGTAAATCATCAAAGACATGAAGCATCTCATCGTAGATGGTATTTTCAGACTCAAAACGGCTATCTTGGGCTAGGTAAGACAGAGAAATATCTTTTTTCTTATTGATTTCTCCACTAGTTGGCTCCTCTTCTCCAACCAAAATCTTCAAAAGAGTAGACTTACCTGCACCATTTTTCCCAACAAGAGCAATTCGATCTCGTTCATCAACTTGCAGGGTGATATTATCAAAAAGAACCTCTCCTGCAAAAGAACGTTCAATTTTATTAGCTTGTAAAATAATCATACAAACAGTATAGCATGTTTCCCTAAGGCATTCAAGACTTGATAAACCAGCATATGACACCACTTTTCTGAAAATTATGCTACCGTTTTACTAAAACGCTAAAAAGTGCTATAATGTGAACGGTTAAAACAATTTACAAAAAGGAGAATTTCAATGTCTTACCAAGAAAATTACCAGAAATGGGTTGATTTTGCGGAGCTTCCTGACTACCTTCGTCAAGATTTGGAAAATATGGACGAAAAAACTAAGGAAGATGCCTTCTATACAAATCTTGAATTTGGTACTGCAGGTATGCGTGGCCTGATTGGTGCTGGTACAAACCGCATCAACATCTACGTTGTTCGCCAAGCTACTGAAGGATTGGCTCGTTTGATTGAGTCAAAAGGTGGAAACGAAAAAGAACGAGGTGTAGCAATTGCCTACGATAGTCGTCACTTCTCACCTGAGTTTGCCTTTGAATCTGCGGCAGTTCTTGCTAAACACGGCATCAAATCTTACGTATTTGAAAGCCTTCGTCCAACTCCAGAATTATCATTTGCAGTTCGTCACCTCAACTGTTTCGCAGGTATCATGGTCACAGCCAGCCACAACCCTGCACCATTTAACGGATACAAGGTTTACGGTGAAGACGGTGGACAAATGCCTCCACACGATGCAGACGCTTTGACTACATATATCCGTGCAATCGAAAACCCATTTGCAGTTGAAGTTGCTGATGTGGAAGCTGAAAAAGCTTCTGGCTTAATTGAAGTTATCGGCGAAGCTGTTGATGTAGAATACCTTAAAGAGGTTAAGGACGTAAACATCAACCCAGCCTTGATTGAAGAATTCGGTAAAGACATGAAAATTGTCTACACACCACTTCATGGTACTGGTGAAATGTTGGCTCGTCGTGCTCTTGCCCAAGCAGGATTTGACTCTGTTCAAGTCGTTGAAGCGCAAGCAACTGCTGACCCTGACTTTTCAACTGTAAAATCTCCAAACCCAGAAAGCCAAGCAGCTTTTGCTCTTGCTGAAGAACTTGGTCGTCAAGTTGGTGCAGATGTTCTTGTGGCAACTGACCCTGATGCTGACCGTGTTGGTGTTGAAGTTCTTCAAAAAGATGGTAGCTACCTCAACCTTTCAGGTAACCAAATCGGTGCTATCATGGCTAAATACATCTTGGAAGCCCACAAAAATGCTGGAACTCTGCCTGAAAATGCAGCACTCTGCAAATCTATCGTATCAACTGACTTGGTAACGAAGATTGCTGAAAGCTACGGCGCAACTATGTTCAACGTCTTGACTGGTTTCAAATTCATCGCTGAAAAAATCCAAGAATTCGAAGAAAAACACAATCACACTTACATGATGGGATTTGAAGAAAGCTTCGGTTACTTGATTAAACCATTCGTACGTGATAAAGACGCTATCCAAGCTGTTCTAGTCGTTGCTGAACTTGCTGCCTACTATCGTTCACGTGGTTTGACACTTGCTGACGGTATCGAAGAAATCTACAAAGAGTACGGCTACTACGCAGAAAAAACTATCTCTGTTACCCTTTCTGGTGTCGATGGTGCTGAACAAATCAAAGCGATCATGGCTAAATTCCGCAACAATGCTCCAAAAGAATGGAACGCAACAGCTATTACTGTCGTAGAAGACTTTAAAGCTCAAACTGCTACTGCTGCTGACGGTACTGTTACAAACTTGACAACTCCTCCAAGTGATGTGTTGAAATACACACTTGCTGACGGTTCATGGATTGCTGTTCGCCCTTCAGGTACAGAACCAAAAATCAAGTTCTACATTGCAGTTGTAGGGGAAACAAACGAAGAATCACAAGCTAAAATTGCTAATATCGAAGCAGAAATCAATGCTTTTGTAAAATAAAGCCCTATAAAAGATGAGACCAAATAATCTCATCTTTTTTTCGTATCAAATCTAAGCAATTTTAGAAACTTTATGGCATACTAGACTTATCAATGAAAGCGAGGTAATCTCATGGAACAATTTTTAGATAATATCAAAGACCTTGAAGTCACTACAGTTGCGCGTGCACAAGAAGCTCTTGATAAAAAAGAAACTGCAACCTTCTTTATTGGTCGCAAAACTTGCCCTTACTGCCGTAAATTCGCAGGTACATTGTCAGGTGTCGTAGCTGAAACCAAAGCCCACATCTACTTCATCAACAGTGAAGAAGCAAGCCAACTCAATGAGTTGCAAGCATTCCGCTCACGCTATGGTATCCCAACTGTACCAGGCTTCGTTCACATTGTGGATGGACAAATCAACGTCCGTTGTGACTCTTCAATGTCAGCACAAGAAATCAAAGATTTCGCAGGATTGTAAAAGATATAAAAAAGAAGGCCCTCGCCTTCTTTTTTATATATCTGTCAATGGTGTTGCAGTATCTGGTGAGGTATCATAAACCTTAAAGTCTACTCCTACACCTAGATCAGCTTGCGCCAGCTGATTGACCATGGTCATATGAGCCAGTTCCTTGATATTGTTCTCTTTAGACAAATGTCCTAGGTAGATTTTCTTAGTGCGGTTTCCCAAGGTACGAATCATAGCTTCAGCACCGTCCTCGTTAGAAAGGTGACCCAGATCCGATAGGATTCGTTGTTTGAGTCGCCAAGCGTAAGAACCTGCTCGCAAAATCTCTACATCATGGTTGGACTCTATAAGATAGCCATCTGCATTCTCGACAATTCCTGCCATACGGTCACTCACATAACCTGTATCAGTCAGCATGACAAAACTCTTATCATCCGTCATAAAGCGATAGAACTGCGGTGCGACTGCATCATGACTCACACCAAAACTCTCGATATCGATATCTCCAAATGTTTTGGTTTTGCCCATTTCAAAGATATGCTTTTGCGAAGAATCCACCTTGCCAAGATACTTGCTATTTTCCATAGCCTGCCAGGTTTTTTCATTGGCATAAAGATCCATACCATACTTGCGAGCCAAAACACCTACTCCATGAATATGATCTGAATGCTCATGCGTAATCAAGATAGCATCCAAGTCTTCTGGTTTGCGATTTATTTCAGCAAGTAGGCTGGTTATTTTCTTACCAGACAAGCCTGCATCCACTAAAAGCTTCTTTTTGGGGGTTTCCAGATAAAAGGAATTTCCACTGGAACCCGATGCTAAAATACTGTATTTAAAGCCTGTTTCACTCATTCTAGTCTTCTACTTCATCCTCCCATACTTCTTCTTTCACTGCATCCTTATCATAAGGGAGCACAATGGTAAAGGTCGATCCCTTACCGTATTCACTCTTGGCCCAAATAAAGCCCTTATGTTGTTTGATAATCTCTTTAGCAATAGCTAGTCCTAAACCAGTACCTCCTTGGGCACGACTTCTAGCACGATCCACACGATAAAAACGGTCAAAGATACGTGGTAAATCCTGCTTAGGAATACCCAATCCTTGGTCTGAGATAGATAAAATCATCTGATCATCAGTCGTCTTCATGGTCACTGTGATTTTCCCACCATCTGGCGAATACTTGATGGCATTGTTGAGAATATTATCAATCACCTGTGTCATCTTATCTGTATCAATCTCAATCCAGACTGAGGTAATTGGGTAATCTCTCACCAGTTCATATTTCTTCTCTTCATCCTGCCCTCTTATCTGATCAAAACGGTTGAGGATAAAGGTTATAAAGGCAGTGAAATTGATTAA
>NZ_JBKOTT010000056.1:0-5519 GCF_049737895.1 Streptococcus sp. CL8.13
GTCGAAAAAGTTTCCTTGTTTGAAACCCTGGATAATCTCTCTAGTCCTACTGAAAGCCTCTATCCAAAAGCGATGGAAGAACTTGGTCAAAGTTATGGCTACCTTCTCTACCGCACGGAGGCAAGTTGGGATGCAGAAGAGGAACGTCTCCGTATCATCGATGGACGTGACCGAGCTCAACTCTTTGTAGATGGTCAATGGATTGCTACTCAATACCAGACAGAGATTGGCGAAGACATCTACTGTCAAGGCAACCGAGAAGGCTTTTCAGAGATTGACATCTTGATTGAAAATATGGGGCGTGTCAACTATGGACACAAGTTCTTAGCGGATACGCAACGTAAGGGAATTCGGACAGGGGTTTGTAAGGATTTGCACTTCTTACTAAACTGGAAACACTATCCACTCCCACTAGACAATCCTGAGAAAATTGATTTTTCAAAAGGATGACAGAAGGACAACCAGCCTTTTACGCTTATGATTTTACAATCGAAGCGCCAAAAGATACTTACCTAGACTTGTCTGAGTTTGGTAAGGGAGTTGCCTTTGTCAATGGGCAGAACCTAGGACGTTTTTGGAACGTCGGCCCAACACTCTCACTTTATATCCCTCATTGTTATCTCAAGGAAGGTGCTAATCGTATCATTATCTTTGAAACAGAGGGCCAATATAAAGAAGAGATTTATTTAACTCGTAAACCTACACTAAAACACATAAAGGGGGAAAACTTATGACAATTGTAGGATGCCGTATCGATGGACGTTTGATCCACGGACAAGTAGCCAATCTATGGGCTGGAAAACTAAATGTTTCACGTATTATGGTTGTAGATGACGAAGTTGTCAACAACGACGTTGAAAAGAGTGGTTTGAAACTTGCGACACCACCAGGTGTAAAATTGAGTATTTTGCCAATTGAAAAAGCGGCAGCCAATATTCTTGCTGGAAAATACGATAGCCAACGTCTCTTTATCGTGGCTCGTAAACCAGACCGCTTCCTTGGTTTGGTCGAAGCAGGTGTACCAATTGAAACCCTTAATGTTGGGAATATGTCTCAAACACCAGAAACTCGTGCCATTACACGTTCTATCAACGTAGTGGACAAGGATGTGGAAGATTTCCACAAATTGGCAGAAAAAGGTGTTAAACTGACTGCTCAAATGGTTCCAAATGATCCAATTTCAGACTTTTTGAGCTTATTAAAATAGGAAAAAATTTTTAGGAGGTCATTGTTATGATACAATGGTGGCAAATTCTACTTCTCACTTTGTACTCAGCTTATCAAATCTGTGATGAGTTGACGATCGTTTCATCTGCAGGTTCCCCTGTATTTGCTGGTTTCATTACTGGTTTAATTATGGGAGATGTGACTACTGGTCTGCTTATCGGTGGTAACTTGCAACTGTTCGTTCTTGGGGTTGGTACCTTCGGTGGTGCTTCTCGTATCGACGCAACTTCTGGTGCTGTTCTTGCGACAGCCTTCTCTGTTTCACAAGGAATTGATGCATCACTGGCGATTACAACAATCGCTGTGCCAGTAGCAGCTCTCTTGACTTACTTCGACGTTCTTGGACGTATGACAACTACTTTCTTCGCTCACCGTGTGGATGCTGCAATCGAACGCTTTGACTATAAAGGTATTGAACGCAACTACTTGCTTGGTGCGATTCCTTGGGCTCTATCTCGTGCCCTTCCAGTCTTCTTTGCGCTTGCTTTTGGTGGTGCCTTCGTACAATCAGTGGTAGACTTCGTTGAAGCCTACAAATGGGTTGCAGACGGTTTGACACTTGCAGGACGTATGCTTCCAGGTCTTGGATTTGCAATCTTGCTTCGTTACCTTCCAGTTAAACGTAACCTTCACTACCTTGCTATGGGATTCGGTTTGACAGCTATGTTGACTGTACTTTACTCAAACGTAACAAGTCTTGGTGGCGCTGTTGCAGGTATCATCGGTACTCTACCTAAAGATGTTGCTGAAAAAATTGGTTTCGTGAACAACTTCAAAGGTTTGTCTATGATCGGTATTTCTATCGTAGGTATTTTCCTTGCAGTGCTTCACTTCAAAAATAGCCAAAAAGTAGCTGTAGCAGCACCTTCTACACCATCAGAAAGTGGGGAAATCGAAGATGACGAATTCTAATTACAAACTTACAAAAGAAGATTTTAATCAAATCAACAAACGTAGCTTGTTTACTTTCCAATTAGGTTGGAACTACGAACGTATGCAAGCTTCTGGTTACCTGTACATGATCTTGCCACAATTGCGTAAAATGTATGGTGATGGAACTCCTGAATTGAAAGAAATGATGAAAGTTCATACTCAATTCTTCAATACTTCACCATTCTTCCATACCATTATCGCTGGTTTTGACCTTGCCATGGAAGAAAAAGATGGTGTGGGTGCAAAAGACGCCGTTAACGGTATCAAGACAGGTTTGATGGGACCATTTGCTCCTCTTGGAGATACAATCTTTGGTTCGCTTGTACCTGCTATCATGGGGTCAGTCGCAGCAACTATGGCTATCGCTGGCCAACCTTGGGGTATCTTCCTTTGGATCGCAGTTGCAGTTGCTTATGACATCTTCCGTTGGAAACAGTTGGAATTTGCTTACAAAGAAGGGGTTAACCTTATCAACAACATGCAAAGTACTTTGACAGCTTTGATTGACGCTGCATCTGTACTTGGTGTCTTCATGATGGGTGCTCTTGTAGCAACAATGATCAACTTTGAAGTTTCTTATAAATTGCCAATCGGTGAAAAAATGATTGACTTCCAAGATATCTTGAACTCAATCTTCCCACGCTTGCTTCCAGCAATCTTTACTGCCTTTATCTTCTGGTTGCTTGGTAAGAAAGGTATGACTTCTACTAAAGCTATCGGTATCATTATCGCTCTTGCAGTAGGTCTTTCATTCATCGGTAAATTCTTGCTTGGAATGGGCGCATAATTTATGGCTAAATCATTAATTTTGGTGAGCCATGGTCGTTTCTGTGAAGAGCTTAAAGGTAGCACTGAAATGATTATGGGTCCACAAGACAATATTCATGCAGTGGCTCTTCTTCCAGAAGATGGCCCAGAAGACTTTACTGCAAAATTTGAAGCTGCTATTGAAGGATTGGATGATTTCCTAGTCTTTGCGGATCTTCTTGGCGGTACACCATGTAACGTGGTAAGCCGTTTGATCATGGAAGGTCGTGATATTGACCTTTACGCAGGGATGAATCTTCCAATGGTGATTGAATTTATCAATGCGAGCCTTACAGGCGCAGATGCGGACTATAAGAACCGTGCTGCAGAAAGCATTGTGAAAGTTAATGACTTGTTAGCGAGCTTCGATGATGACGAAGATGAATAATACTCTTCGAAAATCAAATTCAAACTACGTCAACGTCGCCTTGCCGTACTCAAGTACAGCCTGCGGCTAGTTTCCTAGTTTGCTCTTTGATTTTCATTGAGTATAAGATGTGATATCGTGAAAATCGTTAGAGCATTTTATATAGAATATACATGGGAATGGGGCTTACTCCCATTCCCATATTTAATAGAAAAAGAGGAAATCAATGTTACATTATACAAAAGAAGACTTGATTGAATTGGGTGCAGAAATCACTACACGTGAAATCTACCAACAGCCTGATGTATGGAAAGAAGCTTTTGAATCTTATCAAGCAAAACGTGAAGAAATTGCAGCCTTCCTACAAGGGATTGCTGATAAACATGACTATATCAAGGTTATCTTGACAGGTGCTGGGACTTCTGCTTATGTGGGAGATACCTTGGTACCTTACTTTAAGGAAGTCTATGACGAACGCAAATGGAATTTCAATGCTATTGCGACAACAGATATCGTTGCCAATCCAGAAACTTATTTGAAAAAAGATGTGGCAACTGTCCTTGTGTCTTTTGCTCGTAGTGGGAACTCGCCTGAAAGTGTGGCGACTGTTGATTTGGCCAAAGCCTTGGTGGATGAACTTTACCAAGTGACGATTACTTGTGCTGCAGATGGGAAATTGGCTCTTCAAGCTCATGGAGATGACCGCAATCTCTTACTTTTGCAACCAGCTGCCTCTAATGATGCTGGCTTTGCCATGACTTCTAGCTTTACGTCTATGATGTTGACAGCTCTCTTAGTCTTTGATCCTACAGAATTTGCTGTTAAGTCTGAACGTTTTGAAGTTGTATCTAGTCTTGCCCGTAAAGTTCTAGACAATGCAGAAGATGTCAAAGAACTTGTTGATTTAGACTTTAACCGTGTCATCTATCTAGGTGCTGGTCCTTTCTTTGGTCTTGCTCATGAAGCTCAGCTCAAGATTTTGGAACTAACTGCTGGTCAAGTTGCGACTATGTATGAAAGCCCAGTCGGCTTCCGTCACGGTCCAAAATCTCTTATCAACGAAGATACAGTTGTTTTGGTCTTTGGTACAACAACAGACTACACTCGCAAGTACGACTTGGACTTGGTTCGTGAAGTTGCTGGTGATCACATTGCTCGCCGTGTTGTGCTTTTGAGTGATCAAGCCTTTGGTCTTGAAAATGTCAAAGAAGTGGCCCTTGGTTGTGGCGGTGTCTTGAATGATATTTACCGTGTCTTCCCTTACATCGTTTATGCCCAACTCTTTGCCCTATTGACTTCACTCAAGGTAGAAAATAAACCAGATACACCGTCTCCTACAGGTACAGTAAACCGTGTGGTACAAGGTGTTATCATCCACGAATATCAAAAGTGATACTGCGTTTATAGATTCTTGATAAAGGGGTTTGTAAATCATACAAGTAAACCATAGATTGTCAATTCGCTTTCTATGGTTTGTTTGCTTGAGAGAAATAGAAAAAGGAGAAGAGAATGAAAGCATACACAGAGCGTGTGTTTGGAAATGTTGAGGGACAAGATGCTTTGGCCTATCGATTTGAGACGAACGGTGGCTACCAACTTGAGGTCATGACTTATGGTGCGACCATCTTGCGCTACGTCACACCTGATAAGGCTGGAAATTTTGCAAATATTATCTTGGGATTTGATGATTTTGAAAGCTATGTGGGAAATAGTCCCAAGCATGGAGCTAGCGTAGGCCCTGTTGCAGGTCGTATTGCTGGTGCGACATTTGAGCTTAATGGCAAGACCTATGACCTTGAAGTCAACAATGCTAGCAACTGTAACCACAGTGGTTCAACAGGTTGGGATTCGAGCTTGTTTGAACTAGTTGAGGTGAGCGATCATGGCTTGACCCTCTACACAGAGCGTACAGATGGGACAGGAGGATTTCCTGGAAATCTCAAGATTTGGATCAGTTACCACTTAGAAGAAACTGGTGCCTATGAAATCAGCTACAAGGTAACGACCGATCAGGATACGCTGGTCAATCCAACTAATCACAGCTACTTCAACTTGTCTGGTGATTTCACGCAGACGATTGACCGTCATGTCTTCCAACTAAACACAGAGGGCATTTATCCAATCGCTCCCGACGGTGTTCCTGTCAAAACTCCAGATGCTACTCGTGATGTGGTTAAACACATCT
>NZ_JBKOTT010000057.1:0-5471 GCF_049737895.1 Streptococcus sp. CL8.13
CAACTCCTCAGCATCTCGCCCAAAGGCTTTCACAGCAGATAAAATCTGACCTGTTTTAAAGATAGAAATCGCTACATCTATAGTCGTAGTATGACTACAGTAGTCTGAAGTCACTAACCTCTTATGTAGATCATAAGTCGAGGCTACTCTTTTATCTGTAGGGGTAAATGGTGGCAGAAAGGGATGCTGACAGATGTAATCTAAAATTTCTTTTTTTAAACAAGAATCAGCACACTCAATACTTGTTTGACGTCTATGAAGTTTTTCGTAAGCTATAAATTTAGCAATTTTTTCTAATTCCCACTCTTGAATATTTGGATAATCAATTAGTGCTAAGTAGTATATTCTATCCCATTGTAAACTATATTCTCCATTATAAATTTTTAAAATCATCTAATCACCTCACTCCATTATACAACAAAAAGGAAGCGCATACCTCCTTTTATAAACTTACTTTTAAAATTTTCTCTCCAATGTCCGGAGTGCTGCTTGATAAGTTTGCTCCATCAGCATAGTAATGGTCATAGGACCTACACCTCCAGGAACTGGCGTAATATGGCTAGCAAGTGGGGCAACTGCCTCATAATCCACATCCCCACAGAGCTTACCATTTTCATAGCGGTTCATCCCGACATCGATGACAACCGCACCTGGTTTCACAAAATCAGCAGTCACAAACTTAGCACGACCAATTGCGACCACAAGAATATCCGCTTTTTCAGCCACCTTAGCAAGATTATGAGTCCGTGAGTGAGTCAAGGTCACTGTTGCATTCTTGGCCAAAAGAAGCTGGGCCATGGGTTTTCCAACGATATTTGAACGACCGATGACGACCGCATTTTTACCTTCTAGATCAATCCCATATTCATGAAACATCTCCATAATTCCTGCAGGTGTCGAAGGAATCATAACTGGATGACCAGACCAGAGGCGACCCATGTTTAGGGGATGGAAACCATCCACATCTTTTTCGGGGTCAATGGCTAATAAAACTGCCTCTTCATTGATATGTTTTGGTAAAGGTAACTGGACCAAAATCCCATGCCAAGCTGGATCTTGATTGTATTTGGCAATCAAGTCTAACAATTCCGCTTGGGTAATGGTCTCTGGAACTCGCACTACTTCACTACGGAAGCCAGCAGCGAGAGCTGACCGTTCCTTGTTGCGAACGTAGACTTGGCTGGCTGGATTGTCTCCCACCAAAATCACTACCAAACCAGGTACTAGACCTGATTCTTCCTTTAATTTTGCAGTCTTTTCAGCCAACTCCCCCTGCAATTTGGCCGCTAAAGCTTTCCCATCAATAATCTGTGTCATATCACTTCTCTTTTCTTTCAAACTATCTTACATTATACCAAAAACTGCTAGTCCCCTCTAACACTTCTTTCCTAGGCAACCCTATAGTTTCAAACTATAAGAAAAAGCTCGGGTCGAGCTTTTCACTAATCTTGTCTTGAAATTTTAAAATAGATTATAAAACCTTACTCAAGAAGTCCTTAGTCCGTTGTTCTTGGGTCTGTTCAAAAATCTGCTCAGGTGTCCCATCTTCAACAACCACTCCGTCTGCCATAAAGATGACACGGTCTGCCACCTCACGGGCAAATCCCATTTCATGTGTTACGATAACCATGGTCATTCCTGACTTGGCAAGGTCTTGCATAACAGCCAGTACCTCTCCTACCATCTCAGGGTCCAAGGCTGAGGTTGGCTCGTCAAAGAGCAAAACATCTGGTTCCATAGCCAACCCACGCGCGATGGCAATCCGTTGTTGCTGGCCACCAGACAAACTCTGTGGATAAGCAGTTGCCTTATCTGGCAAACCAACTTTTTCCAAAAGCTCTTGGGCTCTCTTCTCAGCAACTGCCTTGCTTTCACCTTTGGTCTTGATAGGTGACAAGGTAATATTTTCCATCACAGTCATATTAGGAAAGAGGTTAAATTGTTGGAAAACCATGCCCATCTTCTCACGCATGGCAAACAGGTCATTCTTCTTGTCCGTAATATCGACTCCCTCAAAGATAACCTTCCCCTTGGTTGCTTCTTCCAACAAATTCATAGAACGAAGCAAGGTAGATTTCCCGCTCCCTGAAGGACCGATGATAACGACAACTTCTCCTCTTTTAATCTCGAGGTTGATGCCCTTCAATACTTCATTCTTTCCAAAGGATTTATGTAAATTTTCGATTTTTATCAAGGTTTCTGTCATTATTTCTTATCTCCTTGTCCCATACGTTTTTCAAAAGCTTTCAAAGCCACTGTCAAAATAGAAGTCATAATCAAATAGTAAAAGGCTGCAAATAAAAGTGGAGTCAGAGGTAGATAAGTTGTTGTAGAAACTGTTGTAGCCCCATTCCACAACTCCATGACACCAATAGCTGATAAGAGAGAACTATCCTTGATAATAGTGATAAATTCGTTTCCCAATGCTGGCAAGATATTTTTGATAGCTTGTGGCAAAATCACATAGCGCATGGCATTTTTAGGACGGATCCCTAAAGAATAGGCCGCCTCTAGTTGACCTTTTGGAACCGCATTAATCCCAGCCCGAACAGTCTCAGAAACATAAGCACCACTGTTCATTGAGATAATCAAAATCCCTGGAATCAGACGAGAAAGATCAACACCCAAAATCCCGACCTGAATAGTCGGAGCATTGATATGCATAAGAGCAAAGGCAATCATAATCTGAACCATCATCGGTGTCCCACGGAAAATCCAAACGTACAAGTTGGCAAGCCAAACAAGCGGTTTAAACTTTGAACGTTGCCCAAAAGCCAAGACAACACCCAAAATAGTCCCAAAAAAGACAACGCAGATAGAAATGAGAACCGTCACAACAGCCCCATAGTTAAAATAAGGTAAATACTTTGGTAAAAAAGAAAAATTCATAGTCTCACTGCTTTCTAAAATAGAATACTGTATGATTATAACATGAGTTGAATTAAAATTCAAATCTTTTGTCTAATTTATTCAAAAAATCTTTAAGCTGGTAGAATTAGCGAGAAATCTTAGTTTTTTCTAGGCAAGTTGACCTTCTTTATGGTAAAATAGTAACGATAAGAAATGAAGGAGAATCAAAATGGAATCACATTTGGTTAGAATCATCAACCGCCTTGAAGCAATGGCAAAAGACGGCGGAAATTTAAAACGTAATTTTGAACGCGAAGGAGTTGTTGTTGCAGAAGTTGCATACAGCCACGACGAAGAAAACGGATCAATCTTTACCCTTCGTGATGTAGAAGCTCGCGAAACTTATACGTTTGACAGCATTGACTTGATTGCAATGGAGATTTACGAACTCCTTTACTAATACAAAACAAGCTGGGATTGCCCCTGCATGTCTAACCAAAATCCTTTTTGTCTCACAAATAGGATTTTTTTATAACTCAAATTCCCAAAGATTTTCATTGTAACAACTTCTCAAAGCTGCAATCTTTTTACTTGCTTTACACCCCAATCCTGTTATAATGAGAGTATAGAAATTTGACTATTTTTGACCTTTAAACAGGTCAGGCTAAAGAAAGAAATGAGGTAGATGTATGCTTTGTCAAAACTGTAAAATCAATGACTCAACAATTCATCTTTATACCAATCTCAATGGAAAACAAAAACAAATTGACCTCTGTCAAAACTGCTATAAGATTATCAAGACAGATCCTAACAATAGCCTCTTTCAAGGTATGACGGATCTGAACAATCGTGACTTTGATCCTTTCGGCGATTTCTTCAATGACCTAAACAATTTCAGACCTTCTAACAATACTCCTCCAACTCCCCCAACCCAATCAGGTGGAGGCTACGGTGGAAACGGCGGTTATGGCTCCCAAAATCGTGGACCTGCCCAAACTCCGCCTCCAAGCCAAGAAAAAGGCCTACTAGAAGAATTTGGTATCAACGTAACTGAAATTGCCCGTCGTGGCGATATCGACCCCGTTATTGGGCGCGACGATGAGATTATCCGTGTCATCGAAATTCTCAATCGCAGAACCAAGAATAATCCTGTTCTTATCGGTGAACCAGGTGTCGGAAAAACTGCCGTTGTCGAAGGTCTAGCTCAGAAAATCGTTGATGGCGACGTTCCACATAAACTCCAAGGTAAACAAGTCATCCGTCTGGATGTGGTTAGCTTGGTTCAAGGAACGGGTATTCGTGGACAATTTGAAGAACGCATGCAAAAACTCATGGAAGAAATTCGCAAACGTGAGGACATCATCCTCTTTATCGATGAAATCCATGAAATTGTCGGTGCTGGTTCTGCAGGCGATGGCAATATGGATGCAGGAAATATCCTCAAGCCAGCCCTTGCTCGTGGGGAACTGCAACTGGTCGGCGCTACTACCCTTAATGAATACCGTGTCATTGAAAAGGATGCTGCCCTAGAGCGTCGTATGCAACCTGTCAAAGTCGATGAACCAACAGTGGAAGAAACAATCACTATCCTCAAAGGCATTCAAAAGAAATACGAAGACTACCACCACGTTCAGTATACCGATGCTGCAATTGAAGCAGCTGCAACTCTGTCCAATCGCTACATCCAAGATCGCTTCTTGCCCGACAAGGCCATTGACCTCCTAGATGAAGCGGGTTCTAAGATGAACTTGACCTTGAATTTTGTGGATCCTAAAGTGATTGATCAGCGCTTGATTGAGGCTGAAAATCTCAAATCTCAAGCTACACGAGAGGAAGATTTTGAGAAGGCTGCCTACTTCCGCGACCAGATTGCCAAGTATAAGGAAATGCAAAAGAAAAAGGTCACAGACCAAGATACTCCTATTATCAGTGAGAAAACCATTGAGCACATTATCGAGCAGAAAACCAACATTCCTGTTGGCGATTTGAAAGAGAAAGAACAATCTCAACTCATCCATCTAGCTGAAGACCTCAAGTCTCATGTTATTGGACAGGACGATGCAGTTGATAAGATAGCCAAAGCTATTCGCCGTAATCGTGTCGGTCTCGGTACGCCTAACCGTCCAATTGGAAGCTTCCTCTTTGTCGGACCAACTGGTGTCGGTAAGACAGAACTTTCCAAACAACTAGCTATCGAACTCTTTGGTTCTGCTGACAGTATGATTCGCTTTGATATGAGTGAATATATGGAAAAACACAGTGTAGCTAAATTAGTTGGTGCCCCTCCAGGTTATGTTGGCTACGATGAGGCTGGGCAATTAACTGAAAAAGTCCGGCGTAATCCCTACTCTCTTATTCTCTTAGATGAAGTAGAGAAAGCTCATCCAGATGTCATGCATATGTTCCTTCAAGTCTTGGACGATGGTCGTTTAACAGATGGACAAGGACGTACCGTTAGCTTCAAGGACGCCATCATCATCATGACTTCAAATGCAGGTACAGGTAAGGCAGAAGCTAGCGTTGGATTTGGTGCTGCTAGAGAAGGACGTACCAACTCTGTTCTTGGTGAACTCGGTAACTTCTTTAGCCCAGAGTTTATGAACCGTTTTGATGGTATTATC
>NZ_JBKOTT010000058.1:0-5466 GCF_049737895.1 Streptococcus sp. CL8.13
TCGTGAGTGTCTAGCCTTGAAATGGTCTGATATTGACCTACAAAACGGTAGCATTTCAGTTACCAAGACTTTAAACACCCTCAAGGAAATCACTAGCCCTAAAAGTAAAAGTAGCATTAGAGAAATAGCACTGGATACCAAAACGGTACTCATGCTTCGGCTCTATAAAGCAAGACAATCCCAAATAGGTAGGGAAATAGGGGTAACTTTTGAAAAAGTGTTCTCTGATACCTTTGACAATTATAGAGAAGCTGGAGCACTCAGATTCAGACTAGAAAAGCATTTAAAACTAGCTGGATGTCCTCGTTTGAGTTTCCACGCCTTCCGACACACCCACGCTAGTCTATTGCTTAATGCTGGCCTGCCATACAAAGAAATCCAAACACGGCTAGGCCATTCTAAAATTTCAATGACTATGGATATCTATAGTCATCTGTCCAAAGACAATAAGAAAAAGGCGACTTCCTTTTATGAAAAAGCCATTGAGAATTTACAAAGTTCCTAAAAAGTTCTTAAAATTCATCATCAAGGGACAAAAAACGGCTATATCAAGGGGTTTCAGCTTTTTCTCACATTTTGAGTTATAATAGAACTATGAAAATCACAAAACTTGAAAAGAAAAAAAGACTCTATCTGATGGAGCTTGATAATGGCGACAAATGCTACATTACTGAAGATACTATTGTTCGTTTTATGTTATCACGAGATAAAGTGATAAGCCAAGAAGAATTGAAAGAGATTCAGGACTTTGCCCAATTTTCTTACGGTAAGAATCTAGCCCTCTACCACCTATCCTTTAAAGCTCGCACTGAAAAAGAAGTCAGAGAATATCTGAAAAAATATGATATTGATGAAGACATAGTTTCTCAAGTAATTGCTAATCTTAAAGAGGAGAATTGGATTAATGATGGCCAGTACGCTTATGCTACCATCAATGCCAATCAACTTTCAGGAGACAAGGGACCTTATGTACTGACTCAGAAACTAGCACAAAGGGGGATTTCAAAATCTACTATAGAGGAGACCTTGAAAGAATTTGATTTTTCCGAAGTTGCTCAACGTATAGCTAATAAACTATTGAAAAAATATGAAGGAAAACTTCCAGCTCGTGCCTTGCAAGATAAGATTATCCAGAATCTGACCAATAAGGGTTTCTCATACTCTGATGCTAAAAGTGCCTTTGACGAATTGGATAGCCAAGTAGACGAAGAAACGACTCAGGAACTTATCTTCAAGGAACTTGACAAGCAATATGCCAAGTATGCTCGAAAGTATGAAGGATACGAACTTAAACAGCGTTTAACTCAAGTTTTAGCACGAAAAGGCTACGATTTTTCGGATATAGCAAGCGCTCTCAGAGAATATCTTTAATATTTTCATGTAAAAATCACAGATTTTAGGCAATTTTATGGTACAATAGTAAACGATAAACTTACAAATTGTAGAAAGTTGGTTAGTTATGAAGCTTCCAAAAGAAGGCGACTTTATTACAATTCAAAGTTATAAGCATGATGGCAGTCTCCACCGAACTTGGCGGGACACCATGGTACTAAAAACAACAGAAAACGCCATTATTGGTGTCAACGATCATACACTTGTTACCGAAAGTGATGGTCGTCGTTGGGTTACTCGAGAACCGGCTATTGTTTACTTTCACAAGAAATATTGGTTTAATATCATTGCCATGATTCGTGATAATGGAATTTCCTACTATTGCAATATGGCTAGCCCCTACTATCTGGATGAAGAAGCGCTGAAGTATATTGATTACGATTTGGATGTTAAAATTTTTACAGATGGGGAAAAACGTCTCTTGGACGTTGAGGAATATGAGCGTCATAAACGCAAAATGAATTATTCTGATGATTTGGACTATATTTTAAAAGAACATGTCAAAATTCTTGTTGATTGGATTAACAATGGACGTGGTCCTTTCTCAGAAGCCTATGTAAACATTTGGTACAAGCGCTATGTAGAACTAAAGAATCGGTAAAGTTGTCAAACTAGGGTGAAAGCCCTGGTTTTTTATTTGAAAAACCCAGCTTTTCAGCTGGGTTGGTCTCTATATATCTAATTTCGTAACAGTAAATTTAATGTGGGAATAGTCTTTTTCAACATCCTTATCCAGCAAGAAAGCTGTAGCATCTTTCTTAACCTGAACCAGGTCAATATTCTGAGCTTGGGCTGCATAGACGCATCCACAATAACATTGACGATATATATCATACTCTTCACACATCTCCACTGAACGTTTGTAGCCCTGATTTTTCTTGAAATCACTTGGAAGATAGTGGGTTGTATAAATTTTTTGCACATCGATTCCGATGCTGTTAATGGTTTGAGAATTCTTATGAGGACTAATGGTCAAGGCTGAGCCAAAATAATCAAAGCCCAGATCCATAGCCACTTGCGCTGTCTTATCCAGGCGGTAGTCAAAGCAAACCTTACAACGGTCGCCACCTTCTGGCTCTTCTTCCAGTCCTCTGACTAACTTACGGTATTCATTTGGTTCGTAGGGAGCTTCTAGGTACTGAACCGTATTTCCTGTTCGCTCATTGAAATCACTGACAAATTTTTGGGTGACGTAAGCCCGCTTGTGGTATTCTGCCTTGGGATGGATATTAGAATTGGCAAAATAGATTGTCACATCAGCATACTTTGTTAAATATTCTAGAGTATAGGTACTGCAAGGGGCACAGCAAACATGCATGAGAATGGTTGGACGTTGCTCATTTTTCTCCCATACTTGTACCATCTTCTGCATGACACGGTCATAATTAATCTTCTGATTAGGGTTCATCTTGCTCAGAATTTCTTCTACATCGATCATGTTCTTCTCCTTTTTCTAGTCTTATTTTATCATATAAGTTAGAAGAGCTCAAATCAATTTAGAAGTGAATATCATAAAAAGGAGGGGTAGGCATTCCCTCCTTTTGTGTTTTTTATAGAAAGCTTACATCATGCCGCCCATCATGCTTGGATCCATTGCTGGAGCCGGAGCTGCTGGTTCTGGTTTATTAGCTACGACTGCTTCTGTTGTCAAAATCAAGCTGGCTACAGATGCTGCGTTTTGTAGGGCTGAACGACTCACTTTAACTGGGTCGATAATCCCTTGATCAATCATGTTGACCCACTCGCCAGTTGCTGCATTGAAACCTGTACCAAGCTCAGCATTTTTCAAACGATCGATAACGATTGAACCTTCAAATCCTGCATTGTGAGCGATCTGACGAACAGGTTCTTCCAAGGCACGGAGAACAATATTGCGGCCTGTTGCTTCGTCTCCTGTTAATTCCAAGGCAGCAACAGCTGGAATCACATTGGCAAGAGCTGTTCCACCACCTGCAACGATTCCTTCTTCAACAGCTGCACGAGTAGCGTTGAGGGCATCTTCAATGCGGAGTTTCATTTCTTTCAACTCAGTTTCAGTTGCGGCTCCAACCTTAATAACCGCTACACCACCTGACAATTTTGCCAAGCGTTCTTGCAATTTTTCACGGTCAAATTCAGAAGTTGTAGTTTCGATTTGAGACTTGATAACCGCAACACGATGAGAAATCGCTTCAGGATTTCCAGCACCTTCTACGATAACAGTGCTATCTTTATCCACAGTTACTCTCGCTGCTTGACCAAGTGCTTCAATTGTCGCATCTTTCAACTCAAGACCAAGGTCTTCTGTGATAACTGTTCCACCTGTCAAGATGGCGATATCTTCAAGCATGGCTTTGCGACGGTCACCAAAGCCAGGTGCCTTGACTGCTACCACGTTGAAGGTTCCACGAATCTTGTTCAATACAAGAGTTGGAAGAGCTTCACCATCCACATCATCTGCAATAATCAAAAGTGGACGATTGCTTTGGAGAATGCTTTCGAGGAGTGGCAAAATTTCTTGGATATTGGAAATCTTCTTGTCGGTAATTAAGATATACGGATTTTCAAGGTCAGCCACCATTTTTTCGCTATCTGTCACCATGTACTGTGAAAGGTAACCACGGTCAAACTGCATTCCTTCTACGACTTCAAGCTCTGTTTCCATACCACGTGACTCTTCGATAGTGATGACTCCATCTTTGCCAACTTTTTCCATAGCTTCAGAGATGTATTCACCGACTTTTTCAGAACGAGAAGAGACGGCTGCAACTTGAGCGATAGCTTCTTTGTTGGCAACAGGAATAGCATTGTTTTTCAAGGCTTCAACTGCTGCAGCAACTGCTGTTTCAATCCCACGACGAATGCCAATTGGATTGGCACCTGCAGTGACGTTTTTGATTCCTTCACGGACGATAGCTTGGGTCAAGACTGTTGCAGTCGTAGTCCCGTCACCTGCGATATCATTGGTTTTAGAAGCTACTTCTGATACCAATTTGGCACCCATATTTTCAAAATGGTCTTCCAATTCGATTTCTTTGGCAATAGTCACACCGTCATTGGTAATCAAGGGTGAACCGAATGACTTTTCAAGAACGACATTACGGCCTTTTGGTCCCAAGGTTACTTTAACAGTGTCTGCAAGGATATCGACACCACGGACCATAGCTGAACGGGCATCAGATGAAAATTTAATTTCTTTTGACATACTTACTTTCTCCTTCTATTTTTCAATGATAGCCAAGATGTTAGCTTCGCCTACGATGATGTACTTTTCATCGCCATCTTTGACATCAAGACCTGCGTGTGCTTCAACCAAGACACGGTCTCCAGCTTTAACACTTGGAGCAACCAAGTCACCGTTCAAGGTACGAACACCTTGTCCAGTAGCCACAACTTGAGCTGTTTTGGTTTTTTCTTGGGCTGAACCTGCGAGGACAAAACCTCCAACAGTTTGTTCTTTTTCTTCTACTTTTAAGACCACACGGTCCCCTAATGGTTTCAACATCTGATTTCCTCCATAATGAGATAGATATCATTAGCACTCTTTACACTTGAGTGCTAATTCATAGTTCTATTGTATCACTTGGTCAGAAATAGTCAAGAAAAAAGTCTGACTTTCTGAGGATGAATAGATAAATTCTTTATCCTAATTTTGCACTTTAATAATGTAGAATTTTAACGAACATGATTTATGGAATTAGTATTTTCGTTAATTCTTTTATAAAAAATACCGAAACTCTAAATCCTTATATTACGCATATATAAAAAACAACGATTATGAACCGTTGCTTTTTTAGATGCTATTAATATTTCAAGCCTGGATTGAAAAATCCTAAGGCTACTCCTACAAGTGCAATAACTACCAATAAGAGCATCACCCAATTTGGAGAAACTTTCTTTTTAGCCATCAGCCACCAACATAGAACAATAAAACCTGCTGTTAAAAGACCTGGATAAACACCATCAATCTTTTCTTGTAAGTTTAAAAATGTTTCTCCATCTCCATTTTTCAGCTCTAGCGCCGTAGTGACAGATACCCAAGTTGCTGCAACAGCTCCTATAACCATACCACCAACAACACTAATTGCTTTTCTT
>NZ_JBKOTT010000059.1:0-5450 GCF_049737895.1 Streptococcus sp. CL8.13
AGGAACACTACGGAAGCGATCGCTGTTTACAAAGAAGGCACCAGATGCAAAGGTTTCAGTTGTAGATTCTGGATTTACATTTGGCTCGCTACGATAAGAGATGTATTTCATGCCATCAATCTTACCAGAACGGTATTGACCACGGATAAAGTGTTCTTTAAGTTCTTCATCAGTTGGATGATAGAGGTTTTTAAAGACCTTAATCTTCTCAGCACGAATCTCATCTTTTGTGAAGCTTGCTGGCTTATCCATGGCGAGGAGAGAAAGAAGTTGTAGTGTATGGTTTTGTACCATGTCACGGAGGGCACCAGATTGGTCATAGTAGCCACCACGTTCTTCTACACCCAAACGCTCTGCAAAAGTAATTTGCACATTGTCGATAAAGTCCTTGTTCCAAACATTTTCAAAAATCAAGTTTGCAAAGCGAACTGCAAAGATACTTTGGATCATTTCCTTACCAAGATAATGATCGATACGGAAAATTTGTTCTTCGTTAAATGTCGCTAGGAGTTCGTCATTCAACTTGCTTGCAGTTGCGTAATCTGTTCCAAATGGCTTCTCAACGATTAAACGTTCAAAACCTTTACCATCTACAATGTTTTCCGATTTGAGGTGTTTGGCAATGGTTCCAAAGAATTGAGGAGCCATCGACAAGAAGAAGAGCTTGTTGTGTTCAGCTTGGTACTTGTCATTTAATTCAGCCTGCAATTGACGTAGAGCAATGTAGTGTTCTGTATCATTGACATCATGACTTTGATAGTAGAAGTGGCTAGCGAACTCCTGAGCTTGTTCGGTACTATCTGCCAAATCAAGGATAGATTCGACTACAACAGATTCAAAATATTCCTTGCTCCAAGGACGACGGGCAGTTCCAATAACGGCAAAGTGCTCGGAAAGATTGCCGGATTTATATAGTCTAAAAAGGGAAGGGTAGAGCTTGCGTTTAGCCAGGTCTCCACTCGCACCGAAAATTGTAACAATAACCTTAGATGACATCTAGCTACCTAATTTCTATTTTTATTCCTAGTCTTGCTAGGTATGAGGAAATCTCATTTCATAAACTTAATTCTAACATAATTTTCCGAAAAATCAAAAAATCCAATACGAGATAGAAAAAAACTGCAAGGAAATCCTTACAGTTTGAGTTTAGACGTTTAAGACCTTGTCCAAGAAATCTTTCAGACGTGGGTGTTGAGGGTTATCAAAGATTTGATCAGGTGTTCCGTCTTCAAGAAATTCACCATCTGCAGTAAAGATGACGCGGTCGGCAACTTGACGGGCAAATCCCATCTCATGGGTTACGATAATCATGGTCATGCCTTGTTTAGCCAAGTTTTTCATAACGTTTAGTACGTCTCCAACCATTTCAGGGTCAAGGGCAGAAGTTGGTTCATCAAAGAGCATGATGTCTGGATTCATTGCTAGTCCACGAGCGATGGCCACACGTTGTTTTTGACCACCTGATAGGCTATCTGGGTTGGCCTTAGCTTTATCTGCTAGCCCAACCTTCTCAAGCAACTCCATTCCCAACTTCTCAGCTTCTTCCTTAGTCATCAACTTGTGCTCAATTGGAGCAAAAGTAATGTTGTCCAATACAGACATGTGTGGGAAGAGGTTGAAGTGTTGGAACACCATTCCGATATTTTCACGGACATGGTCAACATTGGTTGTTTTTTCAGTTAAGTCATAACCGTTCACAGTGATGTGACCGCTAGTAACTTCTTCTAGAAGATTGAGGCTACGAAGGAAAGTTGACTTACCAGAACCCGAAGGGCCGATGATACAGACAACATCTCCTTCATAGAACTTAGTCGTAATTCCTTTTAAAACCTCATTTTTTCCATAATGTTTGTGTAAATCATTTACATCAATTTTTAATTTTGCCATTAACGAATCCTCTTTTCTAAGCGTTTCGCTAGTCTAGTCAAAAGTGTGATAATTACAAGATAGAAGATAGCAAGGATTGCATACATCTTGAAACTTTGGTAGTTACGGGCAATGATAATCTTACCAGTTTGGAAGAGTTCCACCAAACCGATAGCAGATACGATAGTTGTATCTTTAAGAGCGATAACGAATTGGTTAACAAAGTTTGGCAACATCAATTTAGTTGCTTGTGGCAGGATAATCTTACGCATGGTTTTGCCATAAGAGATACCCAAGCTTCGGCTGGCTTCCATTTGACCAATCGGAACAGCCTGAATACCACCACGAACGATTTCAGCGATATAAGCGGCTGCATTTAGGGATAGGGCAATGGTACCAGCCACAAAGTCGTTAATTGGACTTTGTTGCCCTGTGATAGATTCGATGAAGTTGGGAATTCCCCAGAAGATGAAGGCTGCAAGAATCATCAAGGGAATACCACGGATAACGTCAACGAAAATCTCAGAAATCACACGAAGAGATTTGTAGGGGCTAACACTAAACATACCGAAGATAATCCCGATGACAATGGCAATAGCAAATGAGATAAGAGCTAGAGCAAGAGTGATACCAAGACCGCTAAGGAGTTGTTTGTAGTTGTTTTGAAGCAAGCCCCAGATAGTTGTTTCGTCAACAGTGCTTGTTGAAGTAGTTGAAGATTCGCTAGCTAGGTATTTATCAAGAATCTTTTGGAATTCTCCGTTTGCTTTAAGGTTTGCAAGTCCGTTGTTGAACATTTCAATCAATTCTGGATTTGTGCCTTTTTTGACGGCAAAGGCTGTTTCTCCGATTGGACTTCCAGGGATTGGTGTTTTCAATTTTTGACCTTGGCTGATAGAATATTTGAGAACAGGTTCATCATCCATAACAGCATCAATGGCACCAGTGTTTAAACTGTCATACATTGAAGAACCATCAGCGAAGGTTTTAATTTGATAACCGTATTTGCTTTGATTTTCTGTTAGGAAGGTTTGAGAAGCAGTTCCGTTTTTAACACCGACCGTCTTCCCTTTCAAATCTTCATAAGAAGCAATGGTACTTGATTCTTTGACGCCGAGGATTGTGTTTGCAGTGTAGTATGAATCTGAGAAATCAAAAGTCGCCTTACGAGCATCTGTGACAGACATACCAGCAATGATACCATCTGCTTGACCAGCTTGGACAGCGTTAATAGCGGCATCGAAACCAGGGTTGATGATTTCAATTTCAAAACCTTGGTCTTTAGCGATTGCCTTAATCAATTCCATATCAATACCAGTGTATTGGTTGCTTGAATTTTGGAAAACAAAAGGTGCAAAAGAAGAATCGCTGGCAATAATGTATTTAGCTTTAACAGGAATGGCTTTTAAGCCCGCTAGAGTAGTTGTAGTTGGAACTGCTGAAGATGATGAAGCAGTCCATTTCTTGATGATTTTATCAAGACTACCATCTTTTTTCATTTCAGCCAAGGCTTGGTTAAATTCAGTAACTAGGTGCTCGTATTTGCTTCCTTTTTTAACACCGAAAGCAAAACTTCCTACAGCTTCCCCATCCATTTCAATATGGAGGTCTTGACCTTGGTTGATGGCATATTCGATAACAGGTTTATCATCCATCATGGCATCGATGGCACCAGCAGCCAAGCTGTTGTTCATCAAATCACCAGTGTCAAATGTTTTAATAGTAAAGCCGTATTTGTCTTTGATTGTTTCAAGGAAACGTTGAGCGGCAGTTCCGTTTTTAACACCAACAGTTTTACCTTTTAATTGGTCATACTGACTAATCTTGTGTGACTTTGTAGTTGCAATGACAACTTTTGTATCATAGTAAGTATCAGACATAGTGAAAACTTTTTCACGTTCTGTAGTTTTTGTCATTCCAGCCATGATTGCATCAGCTTGACCAGCTTGAACCGCATTTACCGCTGCATCAAATCCAGGATAGGACATCTGAATGTTCCATCCTTTAATCTCAGCGACTTTGTTGATAATGTCAACATCAATTCCTTTATAAGTTTGATCTGAATCTTTAAACTCAAAAGGTGCATAGGCGGTATCAGAAACAATCTTAATCGTCTCTGCTTTTGCAATACCTAATGAGAAAATTGGGAATAAAATTAGCAAAAATGCTAGAAATTTTTTCTTCATTTTTAGTCTCCTTTTCCGAATATTTTCCCATTATATCAGAAAAAGTAAAAAAAGGCAAATTTTTATATTTTCGTGTTAGAAAATATAACATCTATATTTTCTTTTCCTTCTTGAATTGCTACTATAAAGTGCTATAATAATAGTATATAGTAGAAGAAAAGAGGACAGGAATATGAAGAACAAAAGAATATTTAAAGACTTCCAAGCTTCTCAAATGCGGTTAAACCTTTACACAAGCCCCTTGTTAGCCTTTGCTTTTGTCTTCATAGGAGAGTTTGTGGCTTATACTCTGTATGGTATTAGTTTGTTAGCTCTCATCGGACTTGCTAGAAATTTTGGAGAGGCTGGTCAAAATCTTGCAACCTATTTGCAGACATTGCAACAGAGCTTGATGGATAAAACAAGTGACTTTCGTTTAATTTTAGAATTGCTGGCCTTTGGTTTCGTTCTCAACACTGTGTTCAGATGGACTAGAAAAGTTGAGAAAAGACCTATTCGAACTTTAGGATTTTATAAAGAAAATTTCCTCAGTAATCTTCTTAAGGGATTTGGTTTAGGTCTGGCACTTTTTCTTCTGACCTTGTTAGGTTTAGTAGCATTAGGGCAATATCGTTTGGAGTCTATTCACTTGAATCCTTATTCGCTTGCCTTTGTTGTCTTTACTATCCCATTTTGGATTTTACAGGGGACAACAGAAGAAGTGGTGGCCCGTGCTTGGCTCCTTCCTCAATTGGCTTCAAGAACCAATTTAAAACTTGCTGTTGTCATATCTAGCATGTTCTTTACCCTGCTTCATATGGGCAATTCTGGTCTAACCCCTCTATCTCTAGTGAATCTCTTTTTATTCGGAGTTGCCATGTCACTTTACCTCCTCAAAACAGATACAGTTTGGGGGGTAGCAGGTATTCATGGCGCTTGGAATTTTGCTCAGGGCAATCTCTTTGGGATTTTAGTTAGTGGTCAACCATCAGGAACATCTCTGATGACCTTTTTACCACAAGGCAATCAAGCCTGGCTATCAGGTGGTTCTTTTGGGATTGAAGGTTCTGTCATGACAAGTCTGGTCTTGCTACTGCTGATTGTCTATCTCGCCTATCAATTAAAGAAAGAAAATGAAAGGATGTGACTTCGGTCCGTCCTTTTCTTCGTGAAAATGCTACAAGTATGCTAAAATAGGAATAGCACATCGAGAGAGGATTCTTATGATTAATCGCATTACAGACAATCAATTTAAACTAGTATCAAAATATCAACCATCAGGAGACCAACCCCAAGCTATCGAGCAGTTGGTTGATAATATCGAGGGTGGAGAAAAAGCTCAGATTCTGATGGGGGCGACCGGAACAGGGAAGACCTATACCATGAGTCAGGTCATTTCCAAAGTCAATAAACCAACTC
>NZ_JBKOTT010000060.1:0-5390 GCF_049737895.1 Streptococcus sp. CL8.13
GGCTGGCTACCAAGCAGCCCTCATGGTACCAACAGAAATCCTTGCAGAGCAACACTTTGAGAGTTTACAGAACCTTTTTCCAGACTTGAAACTGGCTCTCTTGACAGGTTCCTTGAAAGCTGCAGAAAAGAGAGAAGTCTTGGAGACTATTGCCAAGGGTGAGGCTGATTTGATTATCGGAACCCACGCTCTGATTCAGGATGGGGTGGATTATGCTCGTCTGGGCTTGATTATCATCGATGAGCAGCACCGCTTTGGTGTAGGGCAAAGGCGCGTTCTGAGAGAAAAAGGCGACAACCCAGATGTCCTCATGATGACAGCGACTCCTATTCCACGGACGCTGGCTATCACAGCATTTGGAGATATGGATGTTTCCATTATTGACCAGATGCCAGCAGGACGGAAGCCTATTGTGACACGCTGGATCAAGCATGAGCAACTACCTCAGGTCTTGACTTGGTTAGAGGGGGAAATCCAAAAAGGTTCTCAAGCCTATGTTATCTCTCCCTTGATTGAAGAATCAGAAGCTCTTGATCTGAAAAATGCCATTGCCTTATCAGAGGAGTTGACAGCTCATTTTGCAGGCAAGGCTGAGGTTGCTCTGCTACATGGTAAGATGAAGAGTGACGAAAAAGACCAGATCATGCAGGATTTCAAAGAGAGAAAGACGGATATTCTGGTTTCGACGACGGTTATAGAGGTTGGGGTTAATGTTCCCAATGCGACTGTCATGATTATCATGGATGCTGATCGCTTTGGTCTCAGCCAGCTTCACCAGCTCAGAGGTCGTGTTGGTCGGGGAGATAAGCAGTCCTATGCTGTTCTCGTTGCTAATCCCAAGACGGATTCTGGGAAAGACCGCATGCGCATCATGACAGAAACCACCAATGGATTTGTCCTTGCGGAGGAAGATTTGAAAATGCGGGGTTCAGGTGAGATTTTTGGAACCAGACAGTCAGGTATTCCAGAGTTCCAAGTGGCTGATATTATCGAAGATTTTCCAATTTTAGAAGAAGCCAGAAAGGTTGCTAGCTACATTAGTTCTATAGAAGGCTGGCAAGAGGATCCAGAATGGCGCATGATTGCCCTTCATATGGAAAAGAAAGAACATTTAGATTAATACTCTTCGAAAATCAAATTCAAACCACGTCAGCTTCGCCTTGCCGTACTCAAGTACTGCCTACGGCTAGCTTCCTAGTTTGCTCTTTGATTTTCATTGAGTATAAGCTTTCTATAAGGAAAACTTAAGCTAGCTTTCAGGTTTGGCCCTTATACTAGAGTCATCAAAAAGAAACGAGGACTCTCACATGACAGTAACGATTAAAGTAAATTACCAAACCACTTTCCAAAAGAAAGAAGCAAAAAAATAATATTGAAGAGAAGGAAGAAAGAGCGAAAATGCTCTTTTTTTGTTTTTAAAAGCACAATTTATTGAATCTAAAATAGCACACTGCGGATTCTAAAAAAATTCTAGAAATTATAGTAGATTGAATCTGGAATAGTACACCTAGTTTTCTAAAACATTTTTAGAAATTAGTTTGAATTCCGCGATCAATTTGTTCAGTTTTTATTTCATTTAACTATAATTTGACTTTCCTAATTTCTTTGTTCATATCTTATTTCAATAAACTATATCTTAATATTTCAGAGCCAACATCTAGCATAACTAAAAAAACAGATTCTTCCATCTATTACGGAAAAATCTGTCATTGATTTAATGATTTACAAAAACTCCAACCACGGCTTGCGAACCTCGTCTTTGCTGGTTCCTCTATATTTTTTTAATTCCAAAAATGCCATCTTGACTAGATGATGTTCTTGACAGTTAGTGCTGGTCTTACAACAATGCCTCAAACTCAGCGACAGTCATGCCCAATTGCTCACTCGCAAATTCGGAAGTTAAAACATGTTGGCGTACTAAATCTAGAAAGGTAAAGATTTTCCCACTCTCGAGGCCTTGTTCAACTCCCTCTGCTCTAGCAGTTTCCAAGGCATAGTCCTGCGCTAACAAGGCTTGTTCTTCGCGTCTACGTTGTTCACTAAACATCTTCCTGTCCTCCTCGGACCAGCTCTTGTAGTCTAGCAGTTGGTCTGCTTGACTGATAGCTCGCTCGGGTGCTTGGGTAAAGGGTTTATTGCCGAAAAACTCCAACCACGGCTTGCGAACCTCGTCTTTGCTGGTTTCTCTATATTTTTTTAATTCCAAGAATGCCATCTTGACCAGATGGTTTTCTTGCCCATTGTTTGTAATTGTTAAAGCCTCACCTGTCGTATCCTCTCGCATGCTAAAGCTATGAAAGGCCAAATCATCTTGGAAGTAGTTGCTATCCACGATAGCGATAGCATATACTGGTGCGATATGTTTGTAACTCTGGTGTGTATCACCTTCTCGCTGACGAATTTTTTCTAGGTTTTGATTGACCTGACTGCACAGGTAAGCCCACAAACGATTAATGAAAAAATTCTGATGATGAACTTGGATTTCGATAATAACCTGCGTGCCATTGTCCAACTCTGCCAAGACGTCTATACTGGTATAGAAATCCTGGGCTGAGTAAGGCACGGAAGGCAATACATGAATATTGCTCCCCTCCAAAATGGTCACATTTTTGGCTGGCAAGTCCAGCATATCTCGAATAAATTGACAAGTGATTTCTGGGTTGCTAAAGATTTTCTTAGCAACCAAGTCATTGGTTGGGCTGATGCCCGGATGTCTGAGAATCATTCTTCCTCTCCTTTCATTATAGCACATTTTTAAATCTAGGTTTACTAGATTCTCTGCCACTACTTACTTATTTATTCGGAAAAGAGAGGATAAATGAAATAGTAAATAAAAAATAAGAACAGAGGATAAGCAATAAATGTTAAGCTTATCTGTATTCCCCGCTTATCTGATAATAAATGAGATCCGCAACATGACCTTTTCTCTCCACCCCATTTGCAACAGTCTTTAGATAGGACATCCCTGCCTTCTCCATCACACGGCCTGAAGCTAGGTTGAGACTGGCATATCGATCTTTGACTTTTTGAAATCCTGCTTGAGTAAAACAAAAGTCCAACACAGCTTTTAAGGCCTCTGTCATAAGACCACGCCCCCAATAGTTTTTCCTAAAACATAGCCAATTTCACAACTTAAATCTTCCTCGTGCATTTCAACGATGCTGATATCTCCTATCACTTGTTCTGGGTTTTCTTTGAGGCAAATGTCCCATTTGTAATAGTTAGGATTAGCATAGGAAGCAACCCAATTACGAATCGAGTTTCGAGTGACCTCAACATCAGGATGCGGATCCCAGGTGACGTAGGTTAGATTCTCAGCAGACGAAGCCCAATTTTGAAACATAGCTTCTGCATCACTCTCCACAAATCTTCTCAAAATCAAACGTTCTGTCTGTAACATTTGCGTACCGATTGCTTTCATGATGTTACCTCGCTTTCTGATAAATGATTCTCTGTCCAATCGCCATTGAAACTATAGTATATCGAGATAAGCTGTAGACAAATCAACAGGGACATTCACATTAATTTCTAAAAATACTTTAGAAGTTAATTGGTACTATTCTAGATTCAATTGATTATACTTTCTGTCAGTAGGTTTGAAGAAAGGAAAGCTAAATTCACTTTCTATTTACCCTTCTTTCTTGCAATGCTTTTCTAGATATGCTACAGTTGTGATAGCGATTACAAAATAAAAGGAGCATGTTATGAAAAATCTAGCTTTGTTAGAAGAAATCAAGACTTATAGAGGACGGGATGAGGTTCCAGAAGACTTTGATGCTTTCTGGGATGAGGAAGTGAAAAAAGTTTCAACTCTTCCAGCCTACCAGTTGGAGGAAAGAAATTTCCACATTCCTCAAGTTAAGTGCTATGAGTTAACGTTTGAAGGAACCAATGAAGGCAAGGTTTATGCACGCGTCGTTCTTCCAAAGAGTGAGGAGAAGGTTCCACTAATCTTCCATTTCCATGGTTATATGGGACGTGGTTGGGACTGGGCAGACATGCTAGCCTTCACCGTAGCTGGTTATGGTGTTGTTTCTATGGATGTGCGGGGGCAGTCGGGTTACTCACAAGATGGCTTACGTTCTCCTCTAGGAAATACGGTCAAGGGTCACATTATCCGTGGTGCTGTGGAAGGTCGGGATCACCTCTTTTATAAGGATGTTTATCTAGATATTTACCAGTTGATCGAAATTGTTGCTAGTCTGCCTCAGGTTGATGAGAAGCATCTTTCTAGCTATGGTGCCTCGCAAGGAGGGGCTCTAGCCTTGGTTGCAGCAGGGCTCAATCCTCGGATTCAGAAAACAGTTACCATCTATCCCTTCTTATCAGACTTTAGACGGGTTCTTGAGATAGGCAATACTAGTGAAGCCTATGACGAACTGTTCCGTTATTTCAAGTTTCACGACCCATTCCACGAAACTGAGGAGGAAATCATGGCGACCCTTGCCTATATCGATGTGAAAAATCTTGCCCATCGTATCAAGGGTGAGGTTAAGATGATTACGGGCTTGGATGACGATGTTTGCTACCCTATTACCCAGTTTGCGATATACAACCGCCTGACCTGCGATAAGGCCTATCGCATCATGCCTGAATATGCTCACGAAGCCATGAATGTTTTTGTCAATGACCAAGTCTACAACTGGCTTTGTGGTAGTGCGATTCCTTTTAAATATCTAAAATAAGGGGTTGACTCTAGGCACAAAATCTTAAAAATCATAAATACGCATAGTATCAGGGGATTAAGAAACCTTGATATTATGCGTTTTATTGTGGGAAGATAGTAGATTGAAATAAGATGTGAACAAATCTGTTAAGAAAGTCAATTTAATTTCTAGCAATGTTTTAGAAGTCGTAGCGTACTATTCTAACTTCAACATACTATATCTACTTCATTTTCTCCTGAAATTGAGTTTTCCACTTTCTTCTTTTTTCTGTTTCTTAATTTGTGCACTCGAAACAAGTATTGCAAGAAATCTACTTATTTTTGAAAGTACTTTTAATATAGTTGACATAGTTAAAAAGGTTTGAAACTAAATTCCAAATTAGAAAAAGAGTTGAAATGCTAAAAAAAAAAAGTATACTCTATTTGAAAACGCTAACAAAACTAATTTAGAGAATGAAATGTAGAGTATTTCTCTCTTAAAAAGTTATTGGTGAAACTAGATGTAGAAAGGAGGATACGGTATGATTATTACAAAAATTAGTCGTTTAGAAACTTATGTGAAAGTAAATCCACATTTTGCAACATTAATAGATTTTCTAGAAAAAACAGGACTAGAAAATTTGACAGAAGGTCCGATTGATATCGATGGTGATCGATTGTTTGGAAATTGCTTTACATATTTAGCAGATGGCCAAGCAGGAGCTTTCTTTGAAACTCACCAAAA
>NZ_JBKOTT010000061.1:0-5331 GCF_049737895.1 Streptococcus sp. CL8.13
CAGCCATTCGTATGAAGGGGGAACAACGTATCCCAGCTGTTGAAGAAGAAATCAGGAGAATGGGTCGCGATGTCAAGAATTTCGTCGAAGCAGCCCTTGAACTCTATCTGAATGGTTCAGTGGACCAGGCCTATGAAGTAGCAGCTATGGATGAAAAAATCAACCATTACTTTGATAGCATTCGTGAGTTGGCTACGGAAGAAATCAAGAAAAATCCAGATGCTATCGTTACAGGACGTGATTACTTCCAAGTGATTGCCTTCTTGGAACGTATTGGAGACTATGCAAAAAATATCTGTGAATGGGTTGTTTACTTTGAAACAGGTAAGATTGTCGAACTATAAAATAGATTCATTCTGTATAAAAAGGAGCTGGAAATCAATAGATAGCTCCTTTTATTGAATGAAAAAAATATTTTTAAGATAAAAATTCAAAAAACACTTGACAAGTATCTTGGATAGCGTTATAATTATACAAAATTAACAGAGAGGTTGTTTATTTATGAAATCAAAAAAATGGATATTTGTTTTATGTAGCTTTCTTGCAAGTTTCCTCTTAGTAGCTTGCCAGTCAGGTTCGAATGGTTCTCAGTCAGCTGTTGAGGCCATTAAGCAAAAGGGGAAATTAGTTGTGGCGACCAGTCCTGACTATGCACCCTTTGAATTCCAATCTTTGGTTGACGGGAAAAACCAGGTAGTCGGTGCGGATATTGACATGGCTCAAGCTATCGCTGATGAACTTGGGGTGAAGTTGGAAATTTCAAGCATGAGTTTTGACAATGTCTTGACCAGTCTTCAAACAGGTAAGGCTGATCTAGCGGTTGCGGGAATTAGCGCTACTGACGAGAGAAAAGAAGTCTTTGATTTTTCAATCCCTTACTATGAAAACAAGATTAGTTTCTTGGTTCGTAAGGCTGATGTAGAAAAATACAAGGATTTAACTAGCTTAGAAAGTGCGAATATTGCAGCCCAAAAAGGGACTGTTCCAGAAGCTATGGTCAAGGAACAATTGCCAAAAGCTCAATTGACATCCCTAACCAATATGGGTGAAGCAGTTAATGAATTGCAGGCTGGAAAAGTAGATGCTGTTCACATGGATGAGCCTGTTGCTCTTAGCTATGCTGCTAAAAATGCGGACCTAGCTGTTGCAACTGTCAGCTTGAAGATGAAGGATGGCGAAGCCAATGCCGTTGCTCTTAGAAAAAATAGTGCTGATTTGAAAGAAGTGGTGGACAAGGTCATCCAAAAACTCAAGGATGACGGTACCTACCAAAAATATCTTGAAAAAGCGGCAAGCTTAACAGAAGTTGAAGAATAAGAAAAAGCAGAGTTGGAAGTCAATCCAATTCTGCTTTTAAATAGTTTAAAACCTTTTCTAGATTTTCTAAGGATACCTTGGCAAATTGATAAGGACAAGCATCCAAGTAAGCTTCTTCAAAGAAGTTTAAGCTCAGTTGGCTGTGTTTGAGACTGGCGATTTTAGGGTACTGTCTCAGATCTAGTAATAAACCATCATGTAGGGGAAAATGAGGAAGGGGACAAGGAGTGTTGGCTAGTCTTTCCTCGAGTTGTTTTTGGTAGTCTTCCTGATTGGACAAGCGAGCTAGCCGGTTTTTCTCAAACAGTTGACTATCAATATAGAGTGACAGGGCCTTTTGCATGATGAGGTTGCTGTCGTAATCTAGGATATTTTTGTAGGCCACAAAGGCTTCTTTGATAGCATTTGGAAGGATGAGTGCTGTAATCCGCAGGGCTGGAAAGAGGCTGGTTGAGAAGGACTTGATATAAATGACGCGCTCCTCTGTATCTAGATAGTGGAAGGTCTGGCCCTTTTTAGAGTCCAAATCCCCCAAATAGTCGTCCTCTACGATATAGACACCATACTTGGCAGCTAAGTCAAGAATAGCCCGTTTGTCCTGCTCTGAATAGGAATGCCCCAGAGGATAGTGAAATCGAGGAATGGTATAGAAAAACTTAATTTTTCCTGTCTTGAAGTGTCGCTCCAGCTCTTCCAAGTCAATTCCATCAATGCCTCGTTCAATCGTTTGATAGTCCAGACCTTGAGCAATCAAGAGGCGATTCATTCGATGGTAGGTCGGCTGTTCCACCAAGATTTCCTTAGCTTGACTAGGGAAGGAAATTTGAGAAAGGATAAACAAGGCTTGCTGAGTTCCAGAAGTCAGTACCAGTTGATCAGCCTTGCAGTAGAGAGCTTGGTCAAAGAGGAGTTTGTGAATAGATTGTCTTAAGTCTTCTAATCCTTCTTGGTTGTCATAGTAGTTGAAGAGGTAGTTTTCCCGACCAATCAAGGTTTCATTGATACAGAGTCGGAAATCGTCATAGGCACTGGCATGTTCGTCAGTGACTTCGATTTCTAGATCCTGGTGTTGCCCTTGTTCTAGGACATAGTAACCACTCTGGGGCTTGGCATAGAGGTATTGTTCGTGCCGTAATTCCAGCAGGGCTCGTTGAATGGTGTCCTTGCTACAGTGAAAGTCAAGGCTCAGTTGACGGATAGAAGGCAGGCGACTACCCGTTGGAAAACGTCCAGACTCGATACCGTTTTTCAGATAGGAAACAACCTCTTGGTACTTGCTTTGTTTCTTCATTCCAGACCTCCCTTGATTTTGTTACATTGTACCCTTTTTTTTCCTTCTTGGCAATGTCTAGGGTGTTTCTCTCGTTCACATCTAGGGGCAAATGTGGTATACTTAGGAGTAAGATTTATAGAATAATACTCTTCGAAAATCTCTTCAAACCACGTCAGCTTCGCCTTGCCGTAGATATGGGTACTGACTTCGTCAGTTCTATCCACAACCTCAAAACAGTGTTTTGAGCTGACTTCGTCAGTCTTATCTACAACCTCAAAGCAGTGCTTTGAGCAACCTGCGGCTCGCTTCCTAGTTTGCTTTTTGATTTTCATTGAGTATAACAGAGAAGAAAGAGAATGGATAAGAACGTGCAGGAACCAGTGAAATTATTTCAATACAATACCCTTGGAGCCTTGATGGCTGGCCTTTATGGTGGTACCATGACAGTAGGAGAATTGCTAGAGCATGGTGACCTTGGTTTGGGAACCTTGGATTCCATTGATGGGGAATTGATTGTCTTGGATGGCAAGGCTTATCAGGCCAAAGGATCAGGAGAGCAACCAGAAATTGTAGAAGTATCACCAGATGCTCTCATTCCTTATGCAGCAGTAGTACCGCATCAAGCAGAGGTCATTTTCCGCCAGCGGTTTGAGATGACAGACAAGGAATTGGAAGAGCGAATCGAGTCTTATTATGACGGGGAAAATCTTTTCCGCTCTATCAAGATTCGTGGGGAATTTTCACATATGCATGTGCGTATGATTCCCAAGTCGACACCAGAGACCAAGTTTGCTGATGTCGCAACCCATCAACCTGAATATCGTCGTGACAATGTGGTGGGAACCATCGTTGGTTTCTGGACGCCAGAGATTTTCCATGGAGTTAGTGTGGCAGGCTACCATCTGCACTTCATCTCAGATGACTTGACCTTCGGTGGGCATGTCATGGACTTTGTCATCAAGGAAGGGATTATCGAGGTGGGAGCGGTTGACCAGTTGGACCAACGTTTTCCAGTCCAAGATCGTCAATACTTGTTTGCTAAGTTCAATGTTGACGAGATGAAAAAAGATATTGAAAAGGCGGAATAGGAGAAGAAAATGACCATTCATATCATTATTACCATGTTGCTGTTGCTGGCTTTCTTGATAGGAAGCATTTGGTATGCCAAAAAGAAACACCAGATTAATCTAGCTGTCTTGGGCTTGGGGGCTGTTGCCTTCTTTGTCTCTTCACAGATTTTAGAAAAACTGGTGCATATCTTGGTTTTACATCCTCAAAAAGACGGTAGTATTGCCCTCTTGCGAGACCATCCGCTTGTCTATATCATCTATGGCCTAGCCATGGCAGCATTTTTTGAGGAAACTGCTCGTCTTATTTTCTTCAAATGGTTGGAGAAAAAGAGAAGTTTGGAAAAGGCAGATGCCTTGGCTTATGGATTGGGGCATGGTGGCTTGGAGTTGATTTTCCTAGGTCTTACTAGTTTGATTAATCTCTACATCGTTCTCTCAGCAGTTCAAACTCAGAATCCACAGGTCATGCAATTGCTGTCTGAAAATATGTTAAAAACCATTCAGTCACTTTCTGTCTGGCAGATTTATTTGCTTGGTTTTGAGCGAATTTTGGCTCTAGGTTTCCAATTGCTTTTGACTGTTTGGGTTTACCAAGCTGTTCGCCAGAAGAAATGGATTTATCTCCTAGCAGCCTATGGCCTACATGCCTTCTTTGACCTGGCACCATCTCTAGCCCAAGTTGGCTGGCTTACAAGTCCAGTCTTAGTTGAAGTCATTCTACTAGTTGAACTGATCCTAGTTGCCTATGGAACCAAGGCTATCTTTTGCAAAAAATCATAAGAAAAAGGGGGAAACCTCTTTTTTGTTTAAAATAAGTCCAAGATTTTTTTAGGGTCGTCAAATGGTCTTAAAAATGGTATAATGGAATGAATTTTGTAAAAGGAAGAGTGTCATGTCAGTAAAAGAAAAAATGCTGGAAATCTTAGAAGGGATTGATATCCGTTTTAAAGAACCCTTGCATAGCTATAGTTATACAAAAGTAGGTGGAGAGGCCGATTATTTGGTCTTTCCACGAAATCGTTTTGAGTTGGCTCGCGTTGTTAAATTTGCCAATCGAGAAAATATCCCTTGGATGGTTCTTGGAAATGCCAGCAACATCATCGTTCGTGATGGTGGGATTCGTGGATTTGTCATCTTGTGTGACAAGCTCAATAATGTTTCCGTTGATGGCTATACCATTGAAGCTGAAGCTGGTGCTAACCTGATTGAAACAACTCGCATTGCCCTTCGTCATAGTTTGACTGGCTTTGAGTTTGCTTGTGGTATTCCTGGAAGTGTCGGTGGTGCTGTCTTTATGAATGCGGGTGCCTATGGTGGCGAGATTTCCCTTATCTTACAGTCTTGTAAGGTCTTGACCAAGGATGGAGAAATCGAGACCCTGTCTGCCCAGGACTTGGCTTTCGGGTATCGCCATTCAGCCATTCAGGAGTCTGGTGCAGTTGTCTTGTCAGCTAAATTTTCCCTTGCTCCAGGAAACCATCAGGTTATCAAGCAAGAAATGGATCGCTTGACGCATCTACGTGAACTCAAGCAACCTTTAGAATATCCATCTTGTGGTTCGGTCTTTAAGCGTCCAGTAGGGCATTTTGCAGGTCAATTAATTTCAGAAGCTGGCTTGAAAGGCTATCGTATTGGTGGAGTAGAAGTCTCAGAAAAACACGCAGGTTTTAT
>NZ_JBKOTT010000062.1:0-5331 GCF_049737895.1 Streptococcus sp. CL8.13
AGAATGCTATGTGACTAGAAAGGAAGTTGAATGAAGCAATCTATTTCAAATCTCAAGTTGGCGGAACGTGGTGCCATTATCAGCATTTCGACCTACCTGCTCTTGTCTGCGGCCAAATTGGCTACTGGCCATCTTCTTCATTCATCCAGTTTGGTGGCCGATGGTTTTAACAACGTCTCGGACATCATTGGAAATGTGGCCCTCTTGATAGGGATTCGAATGGCCCGCCAGCCTGCAGACCGTGACCACCGTTTTGGTCACTGGAAGATTGAAGATTTGGCTAGCTTAGTCACTTCCATCATCATGTTTTATGTTGGCTTTGATGTGCTGAGGGATACCATTCAAAAGATTCTCAGCCGGGAAGAAACGGTCATTGATCCTCTGGGCGCAACTCTAGGAATCATTTCTGCAGCGGTTATGTTTGTGGTCTATCTCTACAATACTCGCCTCAGTAAGAAATCCAACTCCAAGGCCCTGAAAGCAGCTGCAAAGGATAATCTTTCTGATGCTGTCACCTCACTTGGTACTACCATTGCCATCCTGGCTAGCAGCTTTAATTATCCGATTGTGGATAAACTGGTTGCCATCGTCATCACTTTCTTTATCTTGAAAACTGCCTATGATATCTTTATCGAGTCTTCCTTTAGTCTTTCAGATGGTTTTGACGACCGTTTGCTTGAGGATTATCAAAAGGCCATCATGGAAATTCCCAAAATCAGCAAGGTTAAGTCTCAAAGAGGTCGCACCTACGGTAGCAATATTTACCTTGATATTACGCTAGAAATGAATCCTGACTTGTCGGTTTATGAGAGCCACGAGATTGCGGATCAAGTCGAGTCTATGCTGGAAGAACGTTTTGGCGTCTTTGATACCGATGTCCATATCGAGCCAGCACCTATCCCTGAGGATGAGATTTTAGACAATGTCTACAAAAAATTGCTTATGCGTGAACAATTGATTGACCAAGGAAATCAACTGGAAGAACTCTTGGCTGATGATTTTGTCTATATTCGGCAAGATGGAGAGCAGATGGATAAAGAGGCCTATACAGCCGAAAAAGACTTGAATTCTGCTATCAAGGACATCCAAATCACTTCCATCAGTCAAAAGACCAAACTCATCTCCTATGAGTTAGATGGTATCATCCATACCAGTATCTGGCGTCGCCACGAAACCTGGCAAAATATCTTTCACCAAGAAACAAAAAAAGAATAGAGAAATCCTGTCATGAGACGGGATTTTTCTATTCTTTTAACTATTAAAGTCACTTAGATACTCATAGCGTTCGTATTTTTCAAGGAGTGCTTCGTTTTTCTCATCCAGTTCTTTTTGAAGAGTAGCTAGTTTGCCGAAGTCAGATCCGTTTACCTGCATTTCCCCTTCAATAGCAGCGATACGATTTTCCAAGGTTTCAATATCGCCTTCAATGCTTGCCCACTCCTGCTTTTCTTGGTAGGTCATGCGTTTCTTGTCTTCTCGAACCTTGACGACTTTTTCCTTTTCGGCTTTTTGAACTTGATTGGCCATCTCTGTTTCAAAGGCTTTTTCATCAAGATAGTCGGTGTAATGACCAAAGAAAGGACGAATCTTGCCATCCTCAAAAGCGAGAATCTTGGTCGCTACCTTATCTAAGAAATAACGGTCATGGCTAACTGTCAAAACTGGACCAGCAAAACCTTGCAAGAAATTCTCCAAAACTGTCAAGGTCGCAATATCTAGGTCATTTGTCGGTTCGTCCAAGAGAAGAACATTTGGTTTTTCCAAGAGCAGTTTGAGGAGATAAAGACGTTTTTTTTCTCCCCCTGACAATTTCTCAATCAAGGTTCCATGCGTCGAACGTGGGAAAAGGAACTGCTCCAACAACTCTGCAATGGAAGTTGTAGTACCACCGCTAGTCTTAACCTCTTCTGCCACTTCCTGCAGGTAATTGATCACTCTCTTGCTTTCATCCAAGCCCTCAATTTGCTGAGAGAAATAGGCGATGCGAACAGTTTCCCCAATCACAACTTGTCCTGCTGTCGGCTCAAGACTGCCTGCAATCAGGTTGAGTAGGGTTGATTTTCCCACACCGTTATCCCCAACGATTCCGATACGGTCTTTAGCCTGAACTAAGAGATTAAAATCTTGCAAAATGGGCTTATTTTCATAGGCAAAAGAAACATCCTGAAACTCGATGACCTTTTTCCCAATCCGACTAGTTTCAAAGTTCATGGTCAAGTCTGTCTCAGCAACGCCGCCTGAAACTTCCTTTTTCAGGTCGTGGAAACGATTGATACGAGCCTGCTGCTTGGTCGCACGCGCCTGCGGTTGTCTGCGCATCCAGGCCAATTCTTGCTTATAAAGTTGTTCCTTTTTATGAAGTAGAGCCGCGTCGCGCTCATCCTGTTCCGCCTTTAGGCGAACATAGTCCTGATAATTGCCCTGATATTCTGTTAAGCCTGCTCGGTCCAACTCGAAAATCCGTGTTGACAAAGCGTCTAAGAAATAACGATCGTGAGTGATAAAGAGAACTGTCTTCTTAGAATTTTTTAAAAAGAGGGTCAGCCACTCAATAGTCACAATGTCCAGATGGTTGGTCGGCTCATCCAAAAGCAAAAGGTTGTGGTTGCCAAGAAGAACTTGCGCCAACTGGACCCGTCTTCTTAGACCACCTGACAATTCCCCAACAGGAGTGGATAAGTCCTGAATCCCCAGCTTGCTGAGAACGGTCTTGACCTGACTCTCAATTTCCCAAGCTTGGAGAGAGTCCATTTCTGCCATGACTCGTTCCAAACGCGCCTGCTTGTCCTCACTATAGTTGAGCATAATCAACTCATATTCACGAATGAGCTGGATTTCCTTGAGATCGCTGGATAGGACTGTATCCAAGACCGTCTTGCTATCATCAAAATCAGGATCTTGAGTCAAGTAACCAATCTGGTAATCATTCTTAGCTGAAAAGGGACTCACATCCCCATCAAAGCCAGAAACACCAGAAAGAACATCTAAAAGGGTGGTCTTCCCTGTTCCATTGACACCAATCAGACCAATTCTGTCTAGGTCATGGATAATAAAGGAAATATCCTTAAAAACGGTCTTATCACCGACGGATTTACTTAGTTTTTCAACGATAAAATCACTCATTTTTTCTCCCTCAAGTAAGCATGGATGGCTTGTAGGTCATTTTCCAATGTTCCATCGACAATGGCATATTCAATCTCTGTTAAAATCTCTCCCAAGTCTGGGCCCGGCTGATAACCATATTCCTTGATCAAAATACCACCGTTGATTTGGATTTCTTTCTTATCATGAATGGTCAGACTCTGGTAGGTTTCTGTGATGACTTGTGGGTTGACTGGTTTTCCCTGAGCCTGACGAAGATTTTCAGCCTGTAAAAGCAAATCCAAGTCAAAGCGGTAACAATCGCGCTTGCTCAATTCTCCCTTTTCACGCAAGGCCAAAATAGTCAGTAAATCCTGAACTTGCTTAGCAAACTGGCGTGAGGTCTTCCAAGCCTTCAAAAAGGGCTGCGCATTTTCAATATCCAAAGCCCACAGTAGAGCCGCCCAGGCTTGTTCAGAGGATTCAAAAGTAAAATCGGTCTCTAACTCAAACAGTCTGTTAAGCTTGTCCTGGCTAGCTGCCATATCAGGGAGATAATCATAAGCTTGACTCTCAATCATGGAAGCCAAGCCCCTTCTCCAAAATGGAGCCAGCAAGAGTTTATCAAACTCAACGAAGGTACGCTCTACAGAAATTTTCTCCAAAAGTGGCGTCAAAGTCTTCATAGCTTTAAATGTTTCTGACTCAAGCTCAAAGCCAAGACTGGCCTGAAAACGGAAGCCACGCATAATCCGCAAAGCATCTTCGTTGAAACGCTCACTTGCCACTCCAACTGCTCGTAAGACTTGCTTTCCCAAATCGTCTAAACCATGGAACAAGTCAATGATTTCCCCTGTCTCGTCCAAGGCAAAGGCGTTGACTGTAAAATCACGGCGTTTGAGGTCTTCTTCTAGCGAACGCACAAAGGAAACCGCACTGGGTCTTCGATAGTCCACATAGACATCTTCTGTCCGAAAGGTGGTTACCTCATACTCCTCGTCCCCATCTAAGACCAAGACAGTTCCATGCTCGATTCCGATATCGGCTGTTCGCGGAAAAATCTGCTTGGTCTCTTCTGGATAAGAAGACGTTGCGATATCCACATCATGGATAGGGCGATTGAGAAGGGCATCTCGAACAGAACCTCCAACAAAATAGGCCTCAAATCCTGCTTCTTTAATTTTTTCTAATACTGGTAAAGCCTTCTGAAATTCAGAAGGCATTTGCGTTAATCTCATAATAAGTGTTCTAATCCATAGACAAGCTCATGACGCTTGACAACTTCTTTAATTCCCAAATTCACCCCTGTCATGAAGGAGCTGCGATCATAGGAGTCATGACGGAGGGTCAATCCTTCTCCCTGATTGCCAAAGATGACTTCCTGATGGGCTACCAAACCTGGCAAACGAACTGAGTGGATACGCATGCCATCAAAATCAGCACCACGAGCACCTGCAATGAGTTCTTCCTCGTCTACTGCACCCTGCTGGATAGACTCTCGAACTTCTGCCATTAATTCAGCTGTTTTAATAGCTGTTCCACTCGGAGCATCTTTTTTCTTGTCATGATGAAGCTCGATAATCTCCACATTTGGGAAATATTTAGCAGACTGCCTTGCAAATTGCATGAGCAAGACAGCACCCAAGGCAAAGTTAGGAGCAATCAAGCCACCCAAATCTTGGACACGAGAAAATTCTTTTAGCTCTGCAATTTCTTCACTTGTGAAACCTGTTGTTCCAACTACTGGAGCAAAGCCATTTTCAAGAGCAAAACGTGTATTTTCGTAGGCAACAGTTGGAGTAGTAAAATCTACCCAGACATCCGCTTCAAAACCAACCAAATCAGCCTTATCCTTGAAAACAGGAATTCCCTGCCATTCTGACTCAGACTCAAAAGGATCCAAAACTGCTACCAAGTCTAAGTCTGGATCAGCCAAAACCATCTGACAAGCAGCCTGGCCCATCTTTCCCTTAAAACCAGCAATAATTACTCGAATACTCATCTCTACTCCTGTCTAAGATACAAAGCCTGTAGGAACACAAAGTGAAAATAGGAGTTCTGATCAAGAAGTGTCTACTCCTTGGAAGAACTATCTTTTTCACACAGGGTTCCAGGCGTGTTCATTTGCTAACTTCTTAACTAAGCTAAAAGTCCCAACTAAATCACTGGAATATAACCTAGAGCAATACTTCCTGCTCCTAGGTGGGTCCCAATGACACTACCAAATGTAGCAAGTGAAATATCCGTACC